>DASWRR010000523.1:0-2069 GCA_036403055.1 Ilumatobacteraceae bacterium
CCAGGGAAAAGTACTGGATGCCGGTTGATCTCTACGTCGGTGGGGTCGAGCACGCGGTGCTGCATCTGTTGTACTCGCGCTTCTGGCACAAGGTGCTGTTCGATCTCGGACACGTCTCGTCGAAGGAGCCGTACTACCGGCTGTTCAACCAGGGGTACATCCTCGCGGCTGCGTTCAAGGACGAGCGTGAGATCTATGTCGAAGCGACGGAGGTGGACGAGCGCGACGGAACGTACTTCTACAACGATCGGCCGGTCACACGCGAGTGGGGCAAGATGGGCAAGAGCTTGAAGAATGCCGTCACCCCGGACGACATCTGTGGCAGCTACGGCGCCGACACGCTGCGCCTGTACGAGATGGCGATGGGGCCGCTCGATGCATCCCGGCCATGGGAGACCCGCGACGTCGTCGGCATGTATCGCTTCCTCCAGCGGTTGTGGCGCAACGTCGTCGATGAAGAGACCGGCGAGCTCGCAGTGCTCGACGGTCCCGCCGACATCGACACTCGACGTCTCGTGCACCGGACGATCAGCGGTGTTCGCGACGACATGGACGCGTTGCGGTTCAACACCGCGATCGCCAAGTTGATCGAGCTCAACAACCACCTGACGAAGCTCGGTGGATGCCCGGCTGACATCGCCGAGCCGTTGGTGTTGATGGTCGCACCACTGGCGGCGCATCTCGCGGAGGAGCTGTGGGCCAAGCTCGGGCACGACGAATCGCTCGCGCACGAGCCGTATCCGACCGCGGACCCGGCGATGCTGATCGCTGACACCATCGAGTACCCGGTTCAAGTCAACGGCAAGGTCCGCAGCCACATCAGCGTCTCGACAGATCTCGACGCTGCCGCGGTCGAGGCTGTCGCGTTGGCCGACGACAAGGTTGCCGCGTTGCTCGCCGGTGGCGTGCCGAAGAAGGTCATCGTGGTGCCCGGCCGGATGGTCAACATCGTCACCTGATCTGCCGTCGACGCCGCTCGGCAATACTGACTCGATGCCCGACGAGCTGCACTACCTGTCTGCCCACGACACACTCGACCTGTTCCGCAGCGGCGACCTCTCGCCGATGGAACACCTCGAGAGCCTGATCGAGCAGATCGAAACGCACGACGGGTTGCTGAACGCGGTCGTCGATCGTCGTTACGACGATGCCCGTGCGGAAGCCCGGGCAGCGGAGCAGCGCTATCTCGGCAAAGGGGATGCACCGCGCCCGCTCGAAGGTTTGTGCGTTGCGGCGAAGGAGGAGCACCCGATGGTCGGCCGCTCGTGGCAGCAGGGTTCGTTGGCCTTCGAGGATGAGGTGGCCAAATACGACCATCCGATCATCGAGCGGATCCAGGATGCCGGCGGCATCATCCACGTTCGAACGGCGACACCGGAGTTCAGCTGTGCCGGCTTCACCCACAGCAGGCTCTGGGGCATCACCCGCAACCCGTGGAACACCGAGTTCTCACCGGGCGGATCCTCCGGTGGATCGGGCGCCGCGCTCGCGGCCGGGTACGCGCCGCTGGCCTCCGGCAGCGACATCGGCGGTTCCATCCGAATTCCGGCGTCGTTCTGCGGCGTCGTCGGTTTCAAGCCGCCGTTCGGTCGTGTCCCTGGGCTGCCTCCGTACCACCTCGACCAGTACTGCCACGACGGGCCACTCGCACGCACCGTCGCCGACTGCGCGCTGTTGCAGAACGTGATCGCCGGCCCTCATTGGCGCGACATCGTCTCGTTGCGCGACCCACCACAGCTGCCTCGCCACCCGATGAGCGTGGAGGGTGTCCGCGTCGCGTTGTCCCTGACGTTGGGCGACTGGCCGGTCGATCCCGACGTCGCGTCGAACACTCGGCTCGTCGCGGCTGCGCTCTCCGACGCCGGCGCCGAGGTCGAAGAGGTCGTCTTCCCATGGTCACTCGATCGCTTCTGGCACGCAGCACAAGCGCACTTCGATTCGATCTTCGGGCCGGGAATCGGAGCGATCGAAGCCGAGCATGGCGACCGGTTGAACGACTACACACGCGGGTTCGTCGCCGTGATGAAGTCCGAGATGACGTTCTACGAAGGTCTCGTCGAAGAGACCGC
>DASWRR010000524.1:0-2829 GCA_036403055.1 Ilumatobacteraceae bacterium
AGAGACTCATGCGGCTGTGACAACAAGGCGCACGAGGGTCAGATTCGTTCGAGCGCGTCGCCGTCGAACAACGCAGTGATGCCGAACGTCGCCACGTCGTCACGCAGTTCGTCGGCCGACGGCGCGGTGAGGTCACCCTCGGCTGCAGCGAGAATTGCCGGAAGCAGCGTCGCGTCGCTGCTCGAGTTCAGGAACAGCTGCGAGTTGCTCAGGACGAATCGCACCCCGCGTGAGATCGCGGCCGGGTCCGTCAGCGGTTCGTACCAGCTGAACTTGTTCTCGCGGCTCCCCGACCACCGGCCGCGGGCGACGGACTTGATCGTCTGCACGGCAACGTTCCGCTCGGCGCAGAGTTCGAGCAGCGCGTCGACGTCGGCGCGGTAGTCGGGCCGGTCGAGCATCGTGAAGTTGTAGGGAAACAAGACGGAATCGAAGTCGAACGCGCGCAGACTCCGTAGGTGCATCGCAGGAATTCGCACGCCGTGTCCCGTCACGCCGATGAATCGGCACAGTCCTTCGTCGCGCGCTCTGGTCATCGCGTCCACGACCCCACCTGCCGCGAACGCGACGTCCCATTCCTCCGGTTCGACGAGGTTGTGCAACTGGATGAGATCAACGTGGTCGACACCGAGCCGCGACAGCGACTCCTCCAACTCCCTGCGACCGCCGGATCCAGAGCGATCGCCGGTCTTCGTCGCCAAGAAGACCTTCCCGCGATTGTCTTTCAACCATGGGGCAAGTCGGAGCTCGCTGTCGCCGTAGCTGCGCGCGGTGTCGATGTGGTTCACGCCGTGCGAATCGAACAGCTCGATCGTGGCATCGGCGCTCTGCTGGCTCATCGAGCCGAGGGCTGCTGCGCCGAAGATGACGCGCGTCGACTGATGTCCGGTTCTACCGAACGCATTCGTTGGGAGCATCCGCGAAGATTACCTAGCCCGCCACGTAGCGGTCACGGAGAACGCGTTTCAGGATCTTTCCGGGACCCGATTTCGGGAGTGGCTCGGTGGACAGTTCGATGACCTTGGGAACCTTGTAGCCGGCGATCAGTTCACGGCAGTGAGCACGGAGTTCGTCGCCGCTGACGACAGCGCCGTGATGGGTCACGACGATCGCATGAACCGCCTCGCCCCATCGCTCGTCGGGGACACCGAACACAGCTGCCTCGATGACGGCCGGATGCCGATACAGGACATCCTCGACCTCGACGCTGTAGACGTTTTCGGCGCCTGTCACGATCATGTCCTTCGCTCGATCCACGACGAAGAGGTAGTTGCGGTCGTTCAAGTATCCGAGATCTCCGGTGTGGTACCAGCCGTCGCGCAACGCATCGGCAGTCGCCGCCGGGTCGTCCCAGTAGCCGATCGTCACGGCGTTGGACCGAGCGAGGACCTCGCCGACCTCGCCAGGCGGACAGTCGGTTCCATCGGGCCTCACGACTCGCACGGCGACGCCGACAGCCGGCTGGCCACACGATCCGGCAAGATCGGTGTCGAGCGTTGCTTCTTCGTGCCGCAACCGGGTGACGACCGACGAGGTCTCGGTCGCGCCGTAGAACTGCGCGAGTTCGCTCGCGGGAAACACCTCGTGCGCCTGACGGATCAGCGATGCCGCGATCGGCGAGCCGGCATGCCCGAGCATGCGAAGCGACGAGACGTCGCGAGGTCGTTCACGCTGCTCGGCGACCAGCGCTGCGAGCATCGTCGGCACCGGCAAGAAGATCGTGATGCCGTGCAGTGCGATCAGGTCGAGACACAAACCGGGATCGAACATTGGAGGGGTCACGGTTCGCGCGCCGAGCCACGCGAGCCCGGTCAACGGCGCTATACCCGCGACGTGGAACATGGCCGGCGCGGCGAGGAACACGTCGTCCGCCACCAGTGAGCACGCCAAGATCTTGTTGAACGCATTGGCGACGAGGTTGCCGTGCGTCAGCATCACTCCCTTCGGCAGTCCGGTCGTGCCGCCGGTGTAGAACACCGCAGCAACGTCGGCCGGTGCCGGCGGCGGGCCGGGCGCGACGCGCTTCGTGCTGTTCAGCATCTCCTCGTAGTCGTCCGGTATTGCGACGACGCAATCGACGAGCGCGGCGAGTGGACCGGGATCGCGATCGGTGATCAACACGCGTGCGCCGCTGTGCTGCAGGATGTGGGCGAGCTCGGCGGGCGCGAGCCGGGTGTTCAGCGGCACGAGGACGATGCCGGCGGCCGGCAACCCGAAGAACGCCTCGAGATATCGGTGACCGTTCGCCGACAGCATTGCGACGCGATCACCTTGACGCACCCCGACCGCAGCCAAACCGGACGCAAGCGCCGCGCACCGCGTGGCGAGCTCGGCGTACGTGAGCGTCGTGTCGCCATCGGTCACCGCACGTCGTTCGCCGAAGCACGCGCGAGCGTGTTCGATCGGATCGGCCAACGTCATCATCAGGCGCCGACACTATGGGCTGTCGCTCCGGGGAAAGTGGTCCGAACCATTGGCCCCTGCTGCAATGGTGAGGTGATCTCGCTGCCGCTCGCCACCGACAGGCTGTCGATCGTGATGATGCGTGCCGAACACGCCGGCACACTCGCCGCCTATCGCAGCGATCCGGAGGTCGCGCGGTATCAGGAGTGGGAGATCCCGTTCACGCTCGAAATGGCACATCGGCTCATCGCTGGGCAGTCGCACGTCGATGGGCCGGTCGATGACACCTGGGTGCAGCTCGCCGTGCAGCACGGTCACGAGGTCGTCGGTGACGTCGCTGTCGGGATCCACGACAGCGAGCGGCAGGCGAACATCGGTTACTCGATCAAGTCGAGTGCACAGGGCAACGGCTACGCAACGGAAGCA
>DASWRR010000525.1:0-11732 GCA_036403055.1 Ilumatobacteraceae bacterium
CGTTCGACGAGCGTCGTCGTGGGAAGCAGCAGTCAAAGCTGTCAACTCGATCCTGCAGGATCACATCGGAGTGTCGACGTGGCGTGAGCGGGCCTGGGCCGAGGGGCCGGCGTGGCAACGCAATGCCGCCGACCATGTCGAGAGGATCGTCGCCGGTCTCGCCGAACTCGACCACGACGGAGTCGCGATGCCGTTCTCGGCCACGACGCTCCGTCAGATCGTCGGCACGTTGCTCGACGCGCCCGTCCGCCGCCGCGGCGATGCGGCAGGCGCCGTGACGATCGCTGACATCGCGGGTGCAGTGTGCATCGACGCTCGGCATGTGTTCGTCGTCGGCCTCAACGAAGGCGTGCTACCGGCCGCGACCGTCGACGATCTTCTCCTCGGCCGAGATCTTCCCGAACCGGCAACGACCGTCGTCGAGGGACCACGTTCGATGGCATCGCGTGCCGAGCGCGCATGGAACGCGATCCTGGGCAGCGACGCCGTCGTCATGGCAACGTTCGCCCGCACGGACCTTCGTCGCGGCGGCCAGGTGTATCCCTCGCCGTTGCTCGCCGGCATGCCCGTGATCCACCACGAATCGCATGCCGCCGGCC
This sequence comes from Ilumatobacteraceae bacterium, assembly GCA_036403055.1. Classification (GTDB taxonomy): domain Bacteria; phylum Actinomycetota; class Acidimicrobiia; order Acidimicrobiales; family Ilumatobacteraceae; genus JAENVT01. The sequence goes on from DASWRR010000525.1 coordinate 600, forward strand.
TGCTCGCGGCGCACGCGTTGACGACGGCCGAGCGTTTGGCGCGATCGCATGATCCGCATCTTCACTCGCCACGGTTGGCTCGCCGAGCGGTCGCGCTGCGCGCCCGCCTCGATCCGCGCCCGACGGAGTTCGACGGAATCGTCGGTTCGCACCCTGGGCTCCAGCCTCGCGATGGCGCGTGGGCGATCACGGCGGTCGAACGGCAGGCGGTGTGCGGCCTCGGGTACTTCGGCCAGTTCGTCCTCAGGGTCAACGAGGAGACCGACGCTGCCGCCATCCTGTCGATCGAGCCCGCCGAACGCGGTGTGCTCGTGCACGCGGTGTTCGAGAAGGTCGTCACCGAGTGGCTCGAGATCGAGGCGGACCAACGACCCTCGTGGTTGCGCGACGATCACCTCGGCGCGATGCGCCAACGCGCGCTCGAGTTGCTCGACGAGCTCGCCGAGTCGATCGGCATCCAGCACCGCCTCGGCCACGCCGCTGCCTGGCGTGCCGAACGAGCGCACATCCTGCGGTCGATCGACGCGACGTTGGAAGCTGAATCGGTCGAATCGTCGCAGCCGGTTGCCGGCGAGCACGCGTTCTCGGGCGTGGTCGTCGTCGGTTCGCAGTTCGTCGGCAAGATCGATCGCATCGACCTGATGTCCGACGGTGGCCTGCGGGTCACCGATTTCAAGACCAGCGCGCCGACTTCGATCAGGAACCCGCTCGACGAAGGTCGACGGCTACAGCTCCCCTTGTATGCGATCGCTGCCGACCACGACCGCATCGCCTTGGCCGGCGACAAGCATGTCGATCCGCCCGCCGCAACCGTCCGGTACCTTCACGTGCGCGATGGCAAGGCGGTGGCGCGCGATGTCGTCATCGACGCGGCGTTGGTCGCGGAGTTCGAGGGTTACGTCCGTCGTTGGCTCGACGAGATCACTGCTGGCCACTTCGCGCCGCGGCCTCATCTGCCGAACGGCCGCTGCCTGATGTGTTGCGTCGATTCACTCGGCGTCGAAGAGCTTGCCGAGCGAGCGCGGCTGTTCGGTGACCCCGACGTCGAGCGCGGGGACGCATGAGCGAGATCGTGCTGCCTGCGTGGGTCGACGCTGATCCGTTCCGGTCGATGGCGGTGTCCGCCGGAGCAGGGAGCGGCAAGACCACCAGCCTGGTGGCGCGGGTCGCCGCTCTGGTCGCGATGCCCGGTGTCGAGCCTGCCCAGCTCGTCGTGATCACCTTCACCGAGAAGGCCGCCCGCGAGGTCTCGCACCGCCTTCGCCGATCTCTCGGAGGAACGGTTGCGCTCGACGACGCGTTCATCGGGACCATCCACGCGTTCTGTCAATCGATCCTCCGTCGCTACCCGATCGAGGCCGGCCTGCCACCGAAGTTCACGACCGCCGACGAGCTGACGTCTGGCGCGATGGCCGACGAGCGCGCCGAGCAAGCGGTGCAGACGTTGTACGACGTGGCCTCGAAGAAGCCTGCGATCGAAGAGGCGCTGATGGTCGTCGCATCGTTCGGTGCGATGTCGTTCCTCCCCGACCTCGTGAAGGCGATCGACAACGATTGGTTGCAGTTCTCGACCGCGCCGCCTCAACGGCCGATGTCGATCGGCGTCGCGCACGCCTTGGTGATGCGAATGCTCGATCGGGTCGAGCACGATCCGCGCTACTCGGCGGCGAAGCCACACATGCGCGCCAAGGTCGATGAAGCAGTCGACGCGGCGAAGACGGCGCTCGAGTTCGTCGACTCGATCCATGCGCTGGCGACCGCGGCCGTGGCGATGAACGAGCGATATCACGGGTCGAGCGCAGCGTGGTTGCCGTTCACGGAAGTCATGCGCTTCGCATCGTTCGAACCCGCACTGAGCCAGCTGATGTCCGCGCTCGCACCGATCGTCACCGGCGCAGCGGCGCAGCGCATCGCTCGTGGCGAGCTCTCGTTCGACGATCTCCTCGTGCTGACGCGGCGATTGCTGCAGACCGATCGCCGTGTTCGCGACGACGTCCGGGCGCGCCATCGATACCTGTTCGTCGACGAGTTCCAAGACACCGATCAGGTGCAGTTCGACGTGCTCGCGCAGCTGACCTCGACCGACGGAGGTGGTCCGCCGTCGTCGTTGTTCGCGGTCGGTGACCCGAAGCAGTCGATCTATGGCTTCCGCAACGCGGACGTCGAGCTGTTCTCGAGTCTGCTCGCCGCCGACGACGACAGCGAGGACCTGACGGTCAATCGCAGGACTCGCGCCGATGTGTGCGCGTGGATCAACGCGGTGCTCGCGAAGCGGTTCACCCAGGTCGACGATCCCGCCCAACCCGACAGCCAGGTCGCATACGTACCGCTCGAACCGGAACGTCCGGCGAATGGCCCCGTCGACGGGCCCGGGGTCGTGGTGTTGGGGATGCCCGACGGCGCGAAGGTCGAGTACGAGACAGCGGAGGACACCGCACGGGCAGAGGCGGCCGACATCGCCGCGCTCGTGCAGGGCGTGGTCGGCGGTGGCGATCCCTGGAACGTCACCGACGAGGACGGCGATCGGCCGGCCAGCTACCGCGACATCACCGTGCTGATTCGGAGCCGAACGCGACTCGGCGTGCTCGAGCACACCTTGCGACAGGCCGGCGTGCCGTACCGGGTCGAGGGCGGCACGCTGATCTACGGGGCCCGCGAGGTCTATGAGCTGCTGCGAGTCCTGCGCGCCGTCGACGACCCGACCAACCAGTTGAAGGTCGTGACCGCACTACGAACGTCGGTCTTCGGCATCGACGACCGCGAATTGATGGAGTATCGCCTCGGACCGGCAACGTCGCCGGCGCGGTTCCCGAAGGACTTTCGGGTCTTCACCGCCGATGCGGGTGTGGTCGGCGACGCGTTGCGGACGATCGAGCAGTTCGGCCGGCGCAAGCACGAACGGACGCCGGCGGAACTGATCGCCGAGCTCTACGACAGTTGGCGCGGGGTTGCCGCGGCGTTGTACGAAGGCGAGCAAGTCGCTCGGGAAACGTGGCGCAGAGTGCGCTACGTGATCGACGAGGCTCGGGCATGGAGTGATGCGACCGGCGGAACACTGGCCGAGTACCTGGCGTGGGTCGATCGACGCATCGACGACGTCGACCGGGTCGAACTGAGCACGGACGAAGGCGAGGATTCGCTTCGAATCATGACGGTTCACGCGGCGAAGGGTCTCGAGTTCCCGATCACTGTGGTGGCCGGTCTCGGCGGAGCCGATGCGCCGAACGCGTCCACCGGTCTTCGCTGGCACGAGGGCGCACCATCGGTGCGGCTCGGAAAGATGACGAGCGCGCGGCTCAACGACATCGCCGCCGTCGAACGACAGCGGGCGCGCACCGAAGAGGCACGCTTGTTGTACGTCGCGTTCACGCGCGCGAAGGATCACCTCGTCGTGTCGATGCATCACAAGGCGGCCGGGTGCGCTGCCGGCCGTCTGCTCGCAGCGGTCAGCAGCCCGGAGGCGATGTCGCGTGCAGAGTGCATCGATGTGGCGCAGCCCGTTCCACATCCTCCAAGTCACGAGCGGCCGGCGATGCCGGACCGAGGCGAGCCTTCCGATGAGCCCGACGAGTTCGATCGAACGTCGGGTCAGGTCCGGCGGATCTGGACGCCGAGCGGTCTGGCGAAAGCCCTCGGCGACGCCGCGGGCCCGACGTCCGACGTCACGTTGGTGCAGGGCTCGTTGTTCGTCGACGTCGAGGAGATCGCCGAGGATGACTCGGTCGCTCCGGGCGAACGTTTCGGTGCAGCGGTCGGCCGTCGGCAGGCGGACACCGACGACCGCGAGGCGACGGACCCTGGGAATCGTAAGGAGCCACAGGCGAACGACCGGCCGAGTCGCCGGGGCGGGCGGTTCGGCACGGCAAAGGGGAGTGCGGTGCACGCCGTCATGCAGCAGGTGGCACTCGACGATCCGACGCGTGGTCTGGGGACGCTGGTCGATGTCGCCTCCGAGGCCGAGGGAGTGCTCGACCGTCGCCGTGACATCGAACTGATGGTCAACTCGTTGTTGCGCGGTGATCTGTTCCGGCGGATGCAGGAGTCGGCGAACTGTCGGCGGGAGATGTACGTCGGTGCCCAGTTCGGAGAGGTGACCGTGTGGGGCTACGTCGACGCGGTGTTCGTGAATCCCGACGACACCTTGACGTTGGTCGACTTCAAGACCGACACGTTGATCACGTCGTCGCTGGAGTTGGCGGTGCGCTACCGGCCGCAGATGTCTGCGTATGTCGCGGCGCTCGAGCAGGCAACTGGAATGCGTGTCAGCGAGGCATGGCTGGCGGTCGCCCAACCCGATGGAGCCGCTGCCGTGGAGATCGCCGTCGATGTCCTCGAAGCGTCGGTGTTGCTCGCCTCGTTACGCGGTCCCGACGTGGTGTCTCAGACGTCGCGCCAACTGACGTAGTTCGCCAGCGCAACCAGTTCGTCGCGTGCGATGTCGGTGATCGGTGCGTCGGAGATCGCGTCGATCGCCTGCTTGGTGAGCGAGGTGATCTGCGCCTCCAATGCGCCCAGCGCACCCGTGTCGATGATCACCTGCTGGATCTCGGCGATCGCGGCGTCGTCGAGCTTCGGTGACCCGACCTCATCGAGGACTGCCCGTTGTGAGGGGTTGGCGGCCGTAACGGCTCGGGCCAGCAGCGGCGTCGGCTTGCCTTCGCGCAGGTCGCCACCAACGGGCTTGCCGGTGACGCTTTCATCGCCGAACGCGCCCATCACGTCGTCGCGCATCTGGAACGCGTCGCCGAGCGGCAGCCCGTACGCGCTCAGCGCCGGCAGCAGCTCCGCTCGTTCGGGCGCGCCGAGGACCGCTCCGAGATGAAGCGGGCGCTCGACGGTGTACTTGCCACTCTTGTAGCGGCAGATCCGTTCTGCTTTGTCGAGGCGGCGATCACCGCGGACACTTCCGACGATGTCGAGCAGTTGTCCGATGTTGAGCTCGGTTCGCAACTCGTTCCATATCACCCACGCGTCACGCGGCGCATCGATCAGCAACTGGTCGGCCATGACGAAGGCCAGGTCGCCCACCAAGATCGCCACACCCTCGCCGAATCGTCGTGACTCGCCGGCCCAACCTGCGGCAGCGTGAGCAGCAGCGAACACGGTGTGCGTGGTTGGTGTTCCCCTTCGACTCGGCGCGTCGTCCATCACGTCGTCGTGGAAGAGCGCGAACGCGTGCATCAACTCGAGCGCTGCACCTGCGTCCACGACCCGTTGGTCGTCGGGATGTCCGCCGGCGCCGACGAAGCCCCAATGACAGAACGACGGCCGCAATCGTTTTCCGCCTGCGAGCACGAGTCGGGAGATGTGTTCGAGCGGCAGCTGCAGGTCTTCGTCGAACGCTGCCCAACGTCCGACCTCGACGTCGAGGACGGACCGAAGGCGAGCTTCGACGGCTGCTGCGATGTGTGCGAGCGACGGCGGGGGCGCAGCGGCAGGCACTCCGGCAGGCTAGGCGTGAACTGTGCTCGCTGTGCCGTCGACGACTCGTTGCACCGCCGCGAACTGCACTGCGGCCTTCGGTGCTTCCTTCAACCACTGGGCTGCGGTGTGCTCGGCGATCGCGTCGCTGACTCGGATCAATGGCTGGCCGGTCGATTGAGCGAGCACTTGCACCTGGCAGGCTCGCTCGAAGAAGTACATCTTCTGCCATGCGTCGGCCACATCGGTGCCGATCACCATCACGCCGTGGTTGGCGAGCATGACGACAGTGATGTCGTCGCCGATGACGTCGCCGAAGCGGCAACCCTCCTCCGCGGCGTCGACAAGACCACCGTAGGCCAAGCTCGTGATCCGGTTGTGGAACAGCATCGCGTTCTGGCTGAGCTTGCTGTCGAAGCCGCCGACCGTCAGCGACAGCGCGGTCGCGTATGGCATGTGCGTGTGGAACACCGCACGTGCCGATGGCCGGGCCTGATGGCAGCCGCGGTGGATCATGAACGCCGATGTCTCCCACTCGCCTTCGCCGTCGACGACGCGACCCTCGAAGTCGATGGTCAAGATGTCGTCTTCGGTGATCTCGGACCAATGCGGCCCGTAGCGGTTGAGCAGGAACAGGTCGTCGTGACCGGGCAGCGCCAACGAGAAGTGGTTGTCGATCCCCTCGTTGAAGCCGTAGAACGCCGCAGCGCGGAATGCCGCAGCAAGCTCACGCTTTGCCGCGACCGCCACGTCCGACGAGATCGATGATGTTGCGGACATGGTCAAAAACTATCACCGTCACGTTTGGTTGAGATCGGCGACGACTTGTTCGATGTGCAGCCGTGCGCTGCCGATCCGATCCCGGCAGAAGCCGATCAGCTCGGCTGCCCGCTTGACCTGCGCGGCAAGGACGTCGACGTCGACATCGGTTCGTTCGAGGTCGCTCAGAATCGTTTCCAGTTCGGCGAGCGCGGCCGCGTATCCGGTGGCAACTGGTTCCGTCATGTGCTGGTCTCCTCCACGCGGCTGCGAGCCGTTCCCTTGGCGAACGTCGTGACGATGGTGGCCCCAGGTGCCAGGTCATCCGCACTGCGCACGACGCTGCCGTCGCCGGTCCGGGTGATGCTCCACCCACGCGACATCGTGTGCACCGGGTCGAGCAATCTCACTCTCGACGCAACGGCCTCGAGATGGCGCAACTCCGGCTCCAGTCGCAGCGGTGCGCGCCCCACACTGGTACGAGCGGACAGCAGTCGGTCACCGGCTCGTTCGAGCGCCCGTTGGGCGGCGGCGCCGAGCCGCTGTTGTCGGTGCCCGAGACGATCATCACTGCGTTCGACGCTGGTGACCGTCGCCCTGCGAATGCCCTGAGCGATGACGGCGAGCGATGCATTCGCTTCCTGCAGGGCGCGGTTGGCATGGCGATCGATGGCCGACCACACCTGTTCGACGTTGGCCTGGAACGCGCAGACACGTTCGACGAGTGCCGCGGCGCATGCAGTCGGCGTTTTCAAGGAGCTGTGGGCGACCTCGTCGGCGACGCTGCGGTCGATCTCGTGACCGAGCCCGGTGAACACCGGCAACGGCGACGTCGCGATGGCGGTCGCGATCGACTCGTGATCGAACGTCGCCAGGTCCGTCTTGGAGCCGCCGCCGCGGATCAACACGACCACGTCGAGGTCGTCGTGTCGTGTCAGCGTGCGCACCGCACACGACACCATGTCGACCGCCCATTCGCCTTGGACCCGCACGTCGATGACTCGCAGTTGAAAGGCGAGTGCGCTGCGCTCGAGCTCGTGGGTGAAGTCGCCCCAGGCCGCGCTGGCCGTGCTGGTGACGACACCGATCCGCAACGGCGCTGCCGCGAGCGTTGTTCTCCGGTTGGCATCGAACAACCCGTTCGCAACGAGGCGGCGGACGACATCGTCGCGCTCCAACGCCATCTCGCCGAGCGTGAATCGAGGGTCCAGTCCGCTCATCTTCAGACCGAGTTGCCCGGACGGGGCGAAGTAGTCGAGGTGGCCGAAGATCCGCACCTTCAGGCCATCGCCGAGACGAAGCCGGTGCTTGTTGAGCAGCGGCCGGAGGCGCATTCGAGCATTTGCGAAGAACTGGATGTTGATCGCCGCCTTGCCATCCTCGCTGTCCTCGACCAGGCGGAAATAGGCGTGCGCGCCGCGCTCGCTCCATCCCTGTATCTCTCCGCGGACCCAGACACCATCGGTGAATCGCCGCCGAATCGCCGAATTGATCGCCTCAGCGAGCTCACCGACCGTGTACGTCGGCACCCCGCCATCGTCGAGATCGAAGTCGAAGGCCACCTGGCTCACGGGGAAAGTCTGGCCCGTCAGGCGCCGAGTTCGCGCACGTTGTCGAGGTCGCTTTCGAACTCGCCAGGCGCGTCGATCCCGAACAGTTGACCATCGATCGGCAGTTGCTGCTTGCGGCGCAGATCCTCGATCGCGTTGAGCGGGCGCTCGAGCGCCCGGCGACGCGTGGTCGCCAACTCGTCGAACGAACGGTTCAGCGTGTCGAACTGTCGCTTCACCTTGTCGACCGATTCCGTGTACTTGTTCCACTGCTGGCCGAACTTGCCGAGCAGTTGCAAGATCTCCTGACTGGTCTCCTCGATCACGAAGTTGTCGAACGCCTGGCGGATGACGCCGAGGAACGCGAAGAGCGTGAGCGGCGAGCAGATGACCACGTTCGCAGCCATCGCCTCCTCGATGAGACCGTTGTCGCTCTCGTGGATGAAAGCGCTGACCGTCTCGTTGGGGACGAACAGCAAGACGTTGTCGACGGCGAATCGATCGTCGGTCCTGGCGTACTCGCGCTTGGCCAGCTCGCGCACCCTGCCGCGAACATCGCGAACAAACGTGGCCCGATGGGCGGACCGCTCGGCCTCCGTTGTGGCGTCGAGGTACCTGAGGTAGGCGGCCATGGGGAACTTGACGTCCATGAACAAGACGTGGCCCTTCGGCAGCAGGAACGTGAAGTCGGGGATCCCGGTGCCCTCGCCGACGACCGCGGTCCGCTTGTGGTAGTTGACGCCCTCGTGAAAGCCGGCCAGGCGCAGCACGTCTTCAGCCATGCGTTCGCCCCACTGGCCACGAGCGTTCGAGCTGGCCAAGGCTTCGCGCAGGCTGTTGGTGGTCGACGACAACATCTGGGTGATCTCGGAGTGCACCTGCAGCGAGCGATCGACCTGACCGAACCGTTCGGACGTCGCTTGGCCGAGCTGTTGCACCAGCTGCGACAAACGGTCGATGTCGGAGCGAACCCCGGTCTGCACCTCGCCGAGTCGCTGGTCGATCAACTGCTGCCGACCGGCGAACGCGGCGTCGCTCGCCTGGGTGTGTGCGCCCAACTGTTCGCGGCTCATCGTGATCGCCTGCTCGACGGCCAGCATCGCCGCCTGACTGATGACGTCGGCCGACACCATCGGTGCCGCGGCCGGCTCGACCGGCGCCGGGTTGCGCCGAGCGACCAGCCAGGTCAGTGCGGCCACTGCGGCCACAAGGCAGATGACGAGTGCGATCTCCATGGCCACCATCATGACGACGGGGTGTCACAAGGTTCGCGGATAGCACCGCACGCAGCGCGAACGGCGTGGTCAGCGCGGGTATCGGCTCCGCTCAGCCAGGGAGAAGGGTGTGCTCGCCGGCGCGGACCTGTGCCGCGTAGAGGCCGTCGAGGGCCATCAGCTGCTCGTGCGTGCCTTCCTCGACGATCCGCCCGGCGTCGAGCACGACGATGCGGTCGGCGTCGCGGATGGTGGAGAGGCGGTGGGCGATCACCAACGCCGTGCGACCCAGCAGCGCCTCGTCGAACGCCGCCTGGACATGGGCCTCGTTCTCGTTGTCGAGATGGCTGGTCGCCTCATCGAGGATCATCACGACCGGGTTCTTCAACAGCAACCGGGCGATCGCCAGTCGCTGCTTCTCGCCACCGCTGAGCCGGTAGCCGCGTTCGCCGACCATCGTGTCGTAGCCGTCGGGAAGGACCGCGATGGTGTCGTAGATGCGCGCCCCGCGGCACGCCGCGTCGAGCTCTTCATCGGTCGCATCCGGCTTGGCGTAACGCAGGTTGTCGCCGATCGACTCGTGGAAGAGATGAGGATCCTGCGTCACGACACCGATCGCGGATCGCAGCGAGTCCTGCGTGAGGTCGCGGACGTCGTGGCCGTCGACGCAGACGCTGCCACCGGTGACGTCGTACAGCCGCGGGATCAGCCCCGCGAGCGTCGTCTTGCCGGAACCCGACGCGCCGACGAGCGCGACAGTCTCGCCGGGCCGCAACGCGAGGTTGAGACCGACGAGGACGTCGCGATCAGGGTCGTGGCCGAGCAGTGCGTTGGGCGCCTCGAGCGATTCGACGGTGACCTCCGCAGCGGTCGGGTACCGGAACGTCACGTCCTTGAACTCGATCAGGCCCTTGGGATCGACGAGGTCGATGGCGCCAGGGCGGTCGGTGATCCCCTCGGGCGCATCGAGGACTTCGAACACGCGCTCGAAGCTCACCATCGCAGTCATCAGGTCGACGCGAGCGTTGGTGAGACCGGTCAGCGGCGCGTAGACGCGCGTGACGAGCGCGGCGAGCGCGACCAACGTCCCGCGCGTGATGTTCCCTTCGACGACCAGGTGCGCGCCGATGCCGTAGATCGCGGCGGCTCCGAGCGCGCCGACGAGGCCGAGCGCGACGAAGAACACGCGGCCGTACATCGCCGACTTGATCCCGATGTCGCGCACCTTCGCCGCGCGTGAGGCGAACACGGTGGTCTCGTCATTGGATCTGCCGAACAACTTCACGAGCTGTGCACCCGAGACGTTGAACCGTTCGGCCATCTGCGTGTTCATCTCGGCGTTGGTGTTCATCTGCTGACGGGCCAGCCGTTGGAACCGCTTGCCGACGCGCTTCGCCGGGATGATGAAGAGCGGGAGGACGATCAACGCCAGCAACGTCAGGCGCCACTCGAGCGCGACCATCGCCGCGAGCGTGGTGATGAGCACGACGACGTTGCTGACGACGCTGCCGAGCGTGCTGGTGACGGCGTTCTGCGCGCCGACCACGTCGTTGTTCAACCGGCTCGTCAACGCGCCCGTCTGAGTCCGTGTGAAGAACGCGATCGGCATGCGCTGCACCTTGGCGAACAACGCGACCCGCAAGTCGTAGATCAGTCCTTCGCCGATTCGAGCTGAGCACCAGCGCTGCACGATGGCGAGCAATGCATCGCCGATCGCGGAGCCGACGACAACAGCGGCGAGCACGTTGATCAGCGATCGGTCCTTGTCGGGGATCGCGTTGTCGAGGATGGATCGGAAGGCGAACGGCGGCACGAGCTCGAGCAGCGCGCTGATGAAGATCGTGACGAGGAAGAAGATGATGACAGCCCGATAGGGACGGGCGAACTGCCACGCGCGGCGCACCGCGCTGCGCTGCACGCGGGATCCCTTGAGTGCGTCGTTGTCGCCAGGCAGCAACCAATGGGGGCTCATTCGCATGCGTCGAGGATACGGGTGCCGCGGAGCGTCGAGGCCGGCCGGCCCATACGCTGCCGCCCTGATGCGGCCAGTGGCTCCGATGTTGTGTTGCCTGATGTTCTTGGCCGGGTGTGGCATCAGCGTCGACGTCGCCGCGACCGGTGCGCAGCACAGCGACGCGACGTTCGATCCACACGACGATCCGTTCGGATGGACGCCGTTCGGCGACACG
>DASWRR010000526.1:0-3995 GCA_036403055.1 Ilumatobacteraceae bacterium
CGAGAAGTCGTCGTTGCGCCACACGACGAACGTGAAGTACGACGTGATGTCGTCGATCGGCGTCGACAGCAGCATCAGGATGTGCTCGAGGCCCGAGTCGTAGCGGATCGTGCTGCGCACCACGAACGGCAAGCTGAAACCGGACGACATCGCCCGATGAACAACTGGTTGCGACTGGCCACTGACCAGCGCGCCGGTCGCGTTGTCGGCGAGGACCTCGTAGCTGTAGCCGAAGTAGCCGTCACCGAGCGGTCCGAGCTCGAACTTCGGGACACGAGTGTCCTGACCGCGTCCGAAGGTTCCGACGTGGACGTACGGGAAGTGGGTGATGTCGAGGAAGTTGTCGACCATGCGGGTCGCCGACGTCTTCCAGATCTCGACCGGCGTGTTGATACGGCGGAACGACGGATCGCTCTCTTGTTCGATGCACGGAATCGGCGCCGACGGGGTTCCCAGGCAGACCCAGACGAGTCCGTACTGCTCCTCGCACGCGAAGCGTGCGAGATGGGCACGCGGCGGGGGAGGGACTCCGTCCGTCGCTGACGGGACTCTGACGCAACGTCCCTCGTCGCCGAACGTCCAACCGTGATACGCGCACGTGAGGCATCCGTCGGTGACCGTCCCGATGGACAGCGGTGCCTCGCGATGTGGACAACGATCCGCCGCCGCCAGCACGGCGCCCGACGGCGTGCGCCACAGGACGACGGCGCGCCCCAGCAACGTCACCGCGACGGGATCCGTCGCGACCTCGATCGAGCGGACGACGGCGTGCCACGAATTGGCCAGCGCCGGGCTGTCGCACAGAGTTGCGCTCACGACCGCGACCCTACCGAGCGTTCGCTCCGGGGCCTCACGTCAGGCGCCATCGACGTGCGGCCACACGTGCGGGATCGAGATGCCGGCGCGATAGAGGAGTGAACGCTGACGTTCGCGTGCCGCGGCACGGAGTGCGGGCGCGTCGATGGTGACGCACTCACGATCGCGGATCACGGGCTCACCCGCGACGAACACATCGCGCACGGTCCGACCGTCGGTGCCCCACACGAGCTGCAATCCCACATCACCGCGCGGCAACCATCCCCATCCCGTCGCGTCGTGGACAACGATGTCGGCGTGCTTGCCGACCTCGATCGAGCCGATACGAGCGTCCATGCCGATCGCCTCGGCGCCGCGGATCGTCGCCAGCTCGAACGCATCGTGAGCACCGAACCGCTCGGGCTCGAGGCGTGCGTCTCGGGCGATGCCCGCCGCGAGCGCCGCAGTCCGCAAGATGTCGGCCACGTCGCCGGCGTTCGCGGAATCGCAGCCGAGCGCGACACGTCCGCCGCGCTCCACGATCTCTGCGTGCCGTCCGACGCGAGTCGTTCCTTGACCGAGACGAAGATACGCCCACGGGCAATACGCGATGGCCGTCCGGCTCGACAACACGAGATCCACCTCTTCGTCGTCGAGCCACACCGCGTGCGCCAGCAACAGGTGCGGCCCGAGCACGCCGAGATCAGCGAGATGGCTCACCGGCCGACGACCGGTGCGCGCGAGGTAGTTGGCGGGGTCGGACGACGTCGGTGACAAGTGCATCGTCATCCCCGTCCCGAGAGCTCGGGCGAGGTCCGCAGCGCCGGCAAGCAGGTGGTCGCTGGCCAGGTCGTGACCGACGAGCGTGACCCAGCCCTCGACGAGACCTCCTGCGGGGAACGCCTCGACGACCGCTCGCTGGCGGTCGAGGACTTCGCCTGCCGCGCCGGTGAACGGACCCTCCTCGATGTCCCATCCCCATGTGCCGATCGTGCCGCGGATGCCGACGGCCTCCATCCCCGCTGCGACCCGATCGGGATGAGCGACGGTTCCCGCCTCGATGACCGTCGTGACACCGTTCTGGGCGCATTCGAGTGCACACAAGGTCGCGGACATCTCGTCGTCGTCGGCGTTGTGCGCGGCATGGATCGGGACGGCCCACTCGAAGATCGACGCCCCCGGCGGGAGGAGATCAGGGATGCAGCTGCGCACCAGCGGATCACCCGTGAAGTGTTGATGGGCGTTGACCATTCCGGGCGTCACGACGCAGTCCGTCGCGTCGATGACCCTGGCCTGAGGATGGGCCGCGCGGATCTCACTCGTCGAACCGACCGCGACGATCGTGGTGCCCGACATCGCGACAGAACCGCCGACGATCACCGCGCGCGTTGCGTTCATCGTCACGACGTCACCGCCCGCGATGATCGTGACGTCGCCGTCGACGGGTGTGCTCACTTGAGCCCGCGGATGAACGGGCGTGCCAGCGCCCGCGGTTGGCGCACCCGCTTGGCAAAGACGGCCATCGCGACAACGGTCACGACGTTCGGAGCCATCGCGAGGAACGACGGATCGATCGACTTGTATCCGAGCGACGGGATCGTCAGGACGAACGAGCCGACGAGGCCGAACGTGATGCACCCGGCGACCGTGCCCTTCAACGTCCACCCGCCGAAGATCACCGCCGCGATCGCGATGAACCCGCGACCACCGATCAACGAGTCCTCGAACCGGCCCGAGCGGGCGAACAGGAAGTAGCCGCCGCCGAGTCCGGCGAGCATGCCGGTGAGGTAGATCGATTGTCGTCGCAACTTGTTGACGTGCAATCCGGAGACGTCCGCGGCATTCGGGTCTTCGCCGATCGCCCGGATCTCCAATCCCCAACGCGTCCGATACACCAGCCACCACACCAACGGCACGACGGGGAACACGAGGTACAGGACCCATGGCTGGTCGAACAACGCGGGCCCGAGCAGTGGGATGCGCGACACGAGCGGAACGGCGAACCGCCGAACGACCTCGGACTTCGGCTGGATGGAGCTCGTCAAGAACCCGACCAGACCGAGCACGAGAACGTTCAGGACGAGCCCGACGACGAACTGATCGGCCGGAAGGCGGTGGCTCATGTTGGCCTGGATGACTGCGACCAGGAGACCGGCGACGATGGCGAACAGCAGCCCGACTCCGGTCGAGTGGGTGATGTCGACACCGATCGCAGCGAAGAACGCGCCGGCGAGCATCATCGCCTCGAGCGAAATGTTGATCGTGCCGGCCTTCTCCGCGATGAGTTCACCGGACGCGGCGAACAGCAACACGACCGCGGCGATCACGGCGTTGCGATACGCGCTCTCGTTGGTGGCGATGTCGCCGAGGGCCGAGAAGAAGTTGCCCACGCGTCAGACCCTGCTGCTTGTCGCGGTCAGGGCGCGTCGCCGCTCGCGTACGTACAGGATCGCCGGCGGCAACAGCAGCGCGAGCACGAGCAGGCCTTGCACGACGTCGGCAATCCGGCCCGAGACACCCGTGGCGCGAAGGAATCCCGAGCCGGTCCGCATGCACCCGAACACGAACGCGACGAAGATCAGCACGAACACGCGCTCGCGGGCGACCAGTGCGGCGAGCAGCCCGGCGAAGCCGATGCCGGCGCCGAAGTTGGCGACCAACTGGTAGTTCCCGAAGTCGCCACCGGCCAGCATCACACCTCCGGCGAGGCCGGCGAAGCTGCCCGACACCAACATCGCGCCGACGCCGTACTTGCGCTCGGACACTCCCGAGCGGCGCGCCGTCTTGGCGTTGTTGCCGAGCATGCGCAGCCGGAACCCGACGACGGACCGATCGATCACGAGCCACACCAGGATTGCGAGCGCGAGGGCCAACAGGACACTGATCGGGAACTCGTTGCCGAACCACGTCACGCGCGGGATCCGCGTGTCGTGCGCCAGTGACTCGCTGACCTGGTTGCGATTGGCGCGGCCCGCTGACGGCGCGAGCAAGAGCGACGGGTTGCGCAGCCCCCACCCCATCAGGTTGGCGGCAACGGCACCCATCAACAGCGTGCTCAGCACTTCGGGCACGTTCCGGTAGTACCGCAGCGCGCCGGCGATCCCTGCCCAGATCGCGCCGCCGATGATCCCGCAGATCATCGCGATCACGAGCACGAACGGCCCGGGTCCGCCGAGGCGAACGCCGACGTACGCCGCCAG
>DASWRR010000527.1:0-3745 GCA_036403055.1 Ilumatobacteraceae bacterium
AGGTGGATGTCAGCGGATTCGAGGTCGAGACACGGCTCATGATGACGGTCGCCACTGCTGGGCTCGCGATGGTCGAGGTCCCGAGTTGGGAGTACAACCGTGTTCACGGCGTCAGCAACCTCAACGCGGTGCGCGATGGGCTGCGAGTGCTCCGTTCGATCGCGAGGACGACGATGGAGGTGCGACGCGGGAAGGCCTCTGTGCGGTGCCGCCCGATCCGGCCGCAGCAAGGCATCATTTCGTGAAGAGTCTCGTGATCCTGCCCGGCCGCGCGCCGCACTGGGTCGCCGATCACGCACGGCACCTCGCTCAGCGGCTGACCGAGACCGGACGAGTGATGGTCGTCTTCACCAACCGGCGCACGAACGAATCACAGCTCCCCGGGCAGCCGGGGAACGGGTCGGTGCTCGGCCACTCGATCGGCGGTTATCCGATCTGGATGGGGCGGCGCAGCGCTGCCCTCGGCGTCCGTTGGTCGAGCAAGTTCACGATCATCGTGCTGTGGTCCGGCGCCAACACGCTGCTGGCGTTGTGGGCCGGACTGGTCGCCCGCCTGCGTCGCGAACGTCTCGTGCTCGACATACCGGACTTCGACCACTCGCCGCTCACGATCCAGCAACGAGCGCTGCGCAAGGCGTTGTGCTGGATGGCGCACGAGGTCGTCGTCGGCAACGCTCCGTCATCCGCCGAACGGCAGCCGAAGGTCATCTTGATGTTGTGCGGTGACTCGGTGGACATGGCACGGCTGGCGCTGCAGACGTTCGAAGGGATGGCCGATTCTGCGGCAAGCCGCTGGACGCTGCGCCTCCAGGTCGCCTCGAGCGCCCACGATGTGATCTCCGAGGCCGGTCGCCGTGTGGGAAAGGTGACGACCCAGATCGGCGAGCCGACCGCTGACCTGCTCCGGGGCGCTGACGTGGTCGTCGCCGACTACGACGCGCCGTTCGCCGATCTCGTGCGCGAATCGGTGCTCACCGGCGGCGCCGGTGTTCTGGTCGGTCACCCGGTTGCCGGTCGCGTGGCGCGGTGCCACGACGGCGTCTGGCTCGCCCAACGTGACTCGGCCGCGATCCTGGTGGCGCTCGAAGCGTCGTCGGGCGGCGTCCTCGAGCGTCCCGTCTCCGTCGCCAGAATGCGCGAGCTCACGAATCAGGTGGTGGACGTCGTCGAAGACCTGGAGTTCGCGGGATGAGATCGGTCGTCATCTGTGCATACACCACGAAGCGCTGGGATCAGGTCAAGGCCGCGGTCGAATCGGTCGCCATGCAAGCTGCCGACACCGAGATCGTCATCGTCATCGACCACAACGACGAGTTGTTGGAGCTGTGCCTGGCGGAGTGGCCGCAGCACCGAGTGGTCGCAAACCGATTCGGGCAAGGACTGTCCGGTGCGCGCAACACCGGGGTGTCAGACGCCGCCGGTGAGGTGATCGCGTTCCTGGACGACGACGCCGTGGCTGATCCGGGCTGGCTCGATGCACTCACCGCTGCATTCGCCGACGAATCCGTCGGCGGTGTGGGTGGCCGCGTGCTGCCGGCATGGAGCGAGGACCCGCCTGAATGGCTGCCGGAGGAGTTCTGGTGGGTTGTCGGCTGCAGCTACAAAGGGCTTCCGTCGGGTGCCCGCGAGATTCGCAATCCGATCGGTGCGAACATGGCCTTCTCGCGATCAGTGTTCGAGCACGTGGGCGGCTTTCGCGAAGAGATCGGCCGCATCGGGACGATTCCGCTCGGGTGCGAAGAGACCGAGCTCTCGATCCGTGCGAAGGCGGCCGGCTTCACCGTCTGGTATCGGCCCGACGCAGTCGTGCACCACCACGTCCCAGCGGATCGAACGACCATCCGGTACTTCTTGCGCCGTTGCTACGCCGAGGGTCTCTCCAAGGCGGTGGTGAGCTCGTTCGCCGGGCGGTCGGACGGCTTGGAATCGGAGCGCGCCTACGTGTCGCACGCGCTCCCGACGGCGGTTCGGGCTGCGCTCGTCCAGTGCGTCAGCGGCCCGGCACGCGGCGACGGCCTGCTACGGGCGGCCGCCGTGATCGCCGGGCTCGCGGCGGCGGGCATCGGATTCGTGCAGGGCACGGCCGTCCAGCGAAAGCGTCGCCTCCCACTGGGCCGAGCCCCGGTTGTCGCATCGGCGCCGGCGGCGTAGCGAGGTCGGACGGGACGGTGATGGCATGATCGACCCACTGTTGAGCCCCCTGGAACCGGTTCGCGTCAACCAGCGGAACGACGCCCGGAAGCGTCTGCTCGTACCGGTGCCCCGACCGGTGGAGGAACGCGATACCGCCGCGGTCGACCACCGCATCGTCACGGTCAACGCTCCTCCACACGGCGTCCTGCTGCCCGACTTCGGCGCGGTCGTTCGCGCCCGCGAGGTCCTGTACTTCCTCACGTGGCGCGACGTGAAGGTGCGCTACAAGCAGACGGCGATCGGCGCGGCGTGGGCCGTTCTGCAGCCGCTTGTCGCGATGCTGATCTTCACGCTCGTGTTCAACCGACTGGCGAAGCTGCCATCCGACGGGGTCCCGTACCCGATCTTCGCCTACTGCGCGCTCGTGCCGTGGACGTACTTCTCGACGGCCATCACGCAAGCGTCAGGAAGCCTCATCCTCAACGAGCGATTGATCACGCGCATCTACTTTCCACGCCTCATCATCCCCCTCGCCTCGGTCGGCGCGGTGCTGCTCGATCTCGGGCTGTCCGCGATCGTCCTGATGGTGATGATGTTGGTCTACGGGATCGCTCCGACGCTCGGGTTGATCTGCGTTCCGTTGTTCGTCCTGATCGCCTCCATTGCGGCGATCGGTGTCGGGTCGTTTTTCGCCGCCGTCAACGTCCGCTACCGCGACGTCCGATACGTCATCCCGTTCCTCGTCCAGTTGTGGATCTTCGTGACACCGGTGGCCTACTCGACCAGTCTCGTGCCCGGCCGATGGCGCTGGGTGTATGCGTTGAACCCGATGGTCGGCGTCGTCGAAGGGTTCCGATGGGCGTTCTTCGGGAGCGCAATCTCGGGCCGCGATGTGGCGATCTCCGTCGCCTCTGCCATCGTCATGCTCCTCGTCGGTCTGCTCGTGTTCGGGCGCATGGAAGACACGTTTGCGGACGAGATATGAGCGCGGACGCGATCGAAGTCATCGGCCTCGGCAAGCGGTACCTGCTCGGTGAGCGTGAGCAGTATCAGGCGTTGCGCGACGTGCTGTCGAGCGCGCCGCGCCGCCTCGCGGCGCGCGTCAAGAACGGCAACGAGCCAACCAACGCCCGACCTTCCACATGGGCGCTGCGCGACATCGACTTCTCCGTGCAACCGGGCGAGGTGCTCGGGATCATCGGTCACAACGGTGCCGGCAAGAGCACGCTGCTGAAGGTGCTCAGCCGCATCACCCGTCCGACGGAGGGTCGGGCGGTGATGCGTGGCCGCGTCGGTTCGCTCCTCGAGGTCGGCAGCGGCTTCCACCCGGAGCTCACCGGAGCGGAGAACATCCAGTTGAACGGCGCGATCCTCGGCATGTCGCGATCCGAGATACGCGACCGGTTCGACGAAATCGTCGCGTTCTCCGGGGTCGAGCAGTTCCTCGAGACGCCCGTGAAGCGCTACTCGACCGGTATGTACATGCGTCTCGCCTTCGCCGTGGCCGCCCACCTCGAACCGGACATCCTCGTCATCGACGAGGTGCTCGCCGTTGGCGACACCGAGTTCCAGCGCAAGTGCATCGGCCGGATGAACGAGTTGTCCCGTGGTC
>DASWRR010000528.1:0-4661 GCA_036403055.1 Ilumatobacteraceae bacterium
GCCGCAGATCGCGCCCACTCGCGGTGCGCACGGTCTCGAAGACGTGCGCGAGCGCGCGACCGGTGACCTCGTAGTGCGCGAGGTGGTTGCCGAACTCGCAGAACTGGTTCAGCACGAAGTTCGACGGATCCTTCGCCAGCGCATTGCACGCGTCGTAGATCTCTTTGACGTTGCTCTCGGTCCCGACGGTCTTGATGACGTCCTCAGCGGGATTCGCGCACCAGCGATCGAGCCAGTCGAAACGCTCTTGGCTCATCCCCGCGGGGAGTATCGCGACGCCGCGGCTCGCCATGATCCTGCTGATGGCGATGCCACCGCGGGCGTAGTTCCCCGTCGACGGCCAGATCGCGCGATGGCGTGTGGGGTCGAACTGACCGGTCACGACGCGCGGCGCTAGGCAGGCGTACGCCGCCAGCACCTTGTGCGCCGTGATCATCGGGAACCGATCACCGAAGACCACGATGATCGGGCTGTCGACGCCCGTGAGACTCTTCGGCAGCACCACATGATCCGGTACGTCGACCCGGTTGCCGGCGACGTCGTTGTACCAGTGGACGCGCCACAGGTTGCGTGCGTCGGGCCCGTTCTTGTCCGCGTCGCCGACATTCGTCGCGTCGATCGTCGATGGATCCGCGAGTTGCCGGAACGTCGGCAAGGCGATGTGCTGCTCCCGGAAGCGTTTGACGCTGTTTGCCAGCGCAGCCTCGTCGACCACTCGGTCGGCCAGCCCGAACTGGTTCTCGAGCGCGACTGCGGCCGACTCGCGGGCACCTTGGTCTGGCGCGGTCTTCACGGGGACGCTCATGATCTGTACATTTTGTCAAAGTCCTCCGACGTGGCGCGCATCTCCCATTATGCAAGGCTGTGCTTCCGAAAAGCCTGCATCCGCTGTAGGATTTCCGGGGTGCCAGAGCTTGCCGACACGAAGCGCCGGATCGTCGAACGCCTCAAGCGTGTCGAGTCCGCCACCGCGACGGATCTCGCCGAGGAGTTCGGTCTCACCGACACAGCGTTGCGGCAACATCTCGACGCACTCGAAGCCGCCGGCATGGTGACGCGTTCGATGGCCGAACCGACAGGCCGCGGCCGGCCGCCGGTGCATTGGCAACTCGCGCCCGGCGCGGCGAACGCGTTTCCTGATCGACACGGCGAGCTGAGCGTGGACCTCATCACGTCGCTGCGAACGACACTCGGCGATCCGGCACTCGATCAGGTGATCGGGGCGCGGTCCGACCGGCAAGTGGCCGCGTACTCCACCGTCCTCAAGGGTTCGGTCGACCTGCACGAGCGCGTCCAGCGGTTGGCCGATGTCCGTTCCGACGAGGGTTATCTCGCTGAGGTGCACGTTGACGGCGACGATCTGTTGTTGGTCGAGCATCACTGCCCGATTCGCGATGCGGCATCGTCGTGTGGCGCGTTGTGCAGCGCCGAGCTCGACGTGTTCGAACGTGTGCTCGGACCGAACGTCACCGTCACACGAACGCAGCACGTGCTCGCCGGCGATCGTCGTTGTGCGTACCGCATCGAAGCGGCAACCTCGTCCTGAGGAGTGCCGCGGGTAGCGTGCGCGGATGGCTGATTTTCTACTCGGCGGACAGATCGATCCCGCGAAGCACGAGCGCACGTCCACGCTGACGACGATTGCGTCGGGTGACTTCACGACCCACGGAGTCATCGTCGGCATGACGGGTTCCGGCAAGACGGGTCTCGGCATCGTCCTCGTCGAAGAGGCGCTCAGTGCCGGGATCCCGGCGTTGTTGATCGACCCGAAGGGCGATCTCACGAACCTCTGTCTCACGTTCCCGCATCTCGCGCCGGCCGATTTCGAACCGTGGGTCAACGAAGGCGATGCGACGAAGGCCGGTCAGACCGTGCCCGACTTCGCGGCTGCGCAGGCGAAGGCGTGGACCGACGGTCTTGCGAGTTGGGGGGTCGCTCCCGACCGCATCGCCGCGTTGCGCAACTCTGTCGAGTTCACGATCTACACACCAGGATCCAATGCGGGCGTCGCCCTCAACATCGTCGGCTCGTTGCAAGCGCCGTCCGACGTCAGCGATGCCGAAGTGGTCGGCGACGAGATCGAAGGATTCGTCAGCGGGCTGCTCAGCCTCGTCGACATAGACGCAGATCCGCTGTCGAGTCGTGAACACATCCTCTTGTCGAACCTCATCCTCAACGAGTGGACGGCGGGTCGCAGCCTCGACCTGCCGACGCTCGTCGGGATGATCCAACAGCCTCCGATCCGCAAGCTCGGAGTGTTCGAGCTCGATCAGTTCTTCCCGCCGAAGGACCGCACCGCGCTGGCGATCCGTCTCAACGGCCTGCTCGCGTCGCCGTCGTTCGGCGCGTGGATCACCGGGCCGCCGCTCGACATCGCTTCGATGATGCGAACGAGCGACGGCAAACCGAGATGCGCGATCGTCACGACGGCACATCTCAGTGATCAGGAGCGACAGTTCGTCACGACGTTGGTCCTCGCCAAGCTCGTCACGTGGATGCGCAAGCAGAGCGGTACCACCGACCTGCGCGCGTTGTTGTACATGGACGAGGTTGCCGGATACTTGCCGCCGACCGCGATGCCGCCGACGAAGAAGCCGATCATGACGCTGATGAAGCAGGCCAGAGCGTTCGGTGTCGGCGTCGTCTTGAGCACGCAGAACCCGGTCGACGTCGACTACAAGGCGCTCTCGAATGCCGGCACGTGGATGATCGGCCGCCTGCAAACGGATCAGGACAAGCAGCGCCTGCTCGACGGGATGAGTGCAGCGAGCGGAGCCGTCGACGTGAACGAGATCGGCAGCACGATCGCGGGGCTCGCCAAGCGCGAGTTCGTGCTGCGGAGAGCAGGGAAGGACCATCCCGAGGTCTTCACGACGAGATGGGCGATGAGCTACCTGCGCGGCCCGCTTACACGCGACCAGATCGCGACCCTGATGGCTGACCAGAAACAGTCGGCGACCGCAGCCAGCACATCGACTGCCGCGCCGTCATCGGCGCCCGCACAATCGACGACCGGGCCAGCGACGTCATCGCCGCCGACCACCGCAGCGCCGGCGACGCCTCCGCCCGTCACGATCGCCCACGACGAGATCACGCTCCAGCCCGAGGTCGCCGCCGGGGTACCGGTCCGCTGGGCCGATGTCGCAGCACCGTGGCTGGCGACGATCGGCGGCGATTCGCGCAGCACGCGCTACGAGGCCGCAGTCGTCGCTCGGGTCGCGCTGCGCTACGACGACGACACGGCCGACCTCGTGCACGACGAGGAGTACGAGGCCGTGCTCTTCCCGCTCGCCGATCCCGTCGATGCGAGCCGATCGGTTGCCGTCGACTACGACGATCGCGACCTCCGGCCAGACGCACCCGCGGCGTGCGTCTACCGGCTGCCGAACGCAACGGTCAAGGACAAGACGTTCTGGACACGCCTCGAACGAGACCTGATCGACAGCCTCGTTCGGTCGCGAACGGTCGACCTGTCGGCAAACCGAACCCTGAAGCTGTTCAGCCGCCCCGGTGAGAGCGAAGCCGACTTCACGACGCGGTGCCTCGCGACCGCCAACGATCTGGCCGACAAGGAAACTGCGGCACTGCGCACGAAGTACGCGGACAAGGTGACGCGTCTACAAGCACAGATCCAGGCCGGCCAGGACCGCGCCGAAGTGCTCGACACCGAGCGCAAGGGGCGTCGCAGCGAGGAGATGCTGTCCACCGCCGGCTCGATCCTCGGGGGTCTGCTGGGTGGCCGACGAAGTCGCGGCGGCCTGCTCGGTTCGATGCTCGGCAAAGCAGGCAGCGCGGCCGGGCGTCGCACGCGAACCGCGGCAGCGGGTGATCGTCTCGATGCGGCAGAGAACAAGCTCGAAGGGCTGCATCAACAACTCGAAGACCTCGAGGCGGAGCTCACGCAGGAAGTCACCGACATCGACGCGAAATGGATGACGACCGCCAAAGACGTCACTCCCCTGCGGATCGGTCTCGAGCGAACGGACGTCAAGGTCACGCAACTCGCGCTCGTGTGGATCCCAGTTCCGTGAGGCGCTAGCGAGACCGAAAGCGGGCCACCTCGTCGTCCTCGGGGGCAAGCGTTGTCGGGCCGACATGCGAGTCGAGCCACGAGTTCATCGGTTCGACGAGCTCCCAGACTTCGCGCACGCGCGGCGCCACGGCCTTGGTCTGCATCCACTTCGCCGGCTTCCATTGGCGGGTGCCGGCAAGGCCCTTCAGACGTAGGAGGTCGATACGCGGATGATCGCGGGCGAACCCTCGCGGCGCCGTCTTCAAAGCGCCGCTGGCGGAGAACTCGAGACCCTTCGTTCTGAGATCTTCGGTGATCGCGACGATCTCGCTCCCGACCGCCTCGCTGTCGAGCGCCTGTCGGAACCGGTCGAGTTGATCGTTGGCCATGTGGTAGTAGCCGGAGCCCGCGATGATGCCGTCCGCGGAGAAGTGAACGTAGTACCCGGCACCACCTTCGGATTCGCCGTATGCACCGATGTGATCCTTGTACGGCGTCTTGTCCTTGGAGAAGCGAACATCGCGGTTCGGACGGAACACGTTGAACGGACCATACGTGGACAGTTCGTCGAGCAGCGCGAGCATTGGCGAGCGGATCGCGCGCTCGTACACCTCTTTGTTCGCCTGCCAGTACGTCCTCGAGTTGTCGG
>DASWRR010000529.1:0-13580 GCA_036403055.1 Ilumatobacteraceae bacterium
ATCGAGGGCTCCGCGCGGCTGCGTGGCCGCGAGCTGCTGACCGCCCGCGACGAGGAGCTGCGCGAGGTGCGCGGCGCGCAGATCGCGATGATCTTCCAGGACCCCATGACGGCGCTGAACCCGGTCCACCGGGTCGGCGACCAGATCGTCGAGCAGATCCGCGCGCACGACGAGGGCATCTCCAAGGGCGCGGCGATGGACCGCACGGTCGACCTGCTCGAGCAGGTCGGCATCCCGCGAATACGGCGTGACGCGTACCCGCACGAGCTGTCGGGTGGCCAGAAGCAGAGGGTCATGATCGCGATGGCGCTCGCCTGCGATCCCGAGTTGTTGATTGCGGACGAGCCGACCACCGCGCTCGACGTGATGGTGCAGGCACAGGTCCTGCAACTGCTGGCCGAACTGCAACGCGACAGGGGCTTGGCGATGATCTTCATCACCCACGACCTGTCGGTGCTGTCGACCGTTGCCGATCGACTTGCCGTGATGTACGCGGGCCGGCTCGTGGAGACCGGACCGGCGAAGGAGATGCTGCGCGGCGCGAAGCATCCATACACGAAGGCGCTCGCTGCGGCGTTCCCGACGATCGGCGACGCCGCATCCCGGCTCGCTCCCTCGGGTCTCGCCGGTGATCCACCCGACCCTGCCGCAGTACCGCGAGGCTGTCCGTTTCATCCGCGTTGTCCCATGGCGATCGACGAATGTGCCGCGGTCGACGTGGAGCTGCGCGAGATCGTTCCCGGCTGGGAGGTCGCATGCATCCGGGTGTGACGACGCCGCTTCTCGAGGTATCCGGGGCGATGGTCCACTATCCGTCGCGGCGCCGCGGCGGCTCACCGGCGCGAGCGGTCGATGGCGTCGACCTCGTCGTGAACGCCGGCGAAGTCATCGCGCTCGTCGGCGAGAGCGGATGCGGTAAGACGACGCTTGCTCGAGCGGTGCTCGGACTGCAGCCGTTGACCGCTGGGTCGATCAAGTTCGACGGCGCGCCGCTGCCGACATCGAGGTCGGGTCTTCGCGCCTTGCGGCGCAAGGCTCAGCTCGTCTTCCAGGACCCGACGGGGAGCATCAACCCGCGCCAGTCGATCTACGAGATCGTCGCCGAAGGACTACGCATCCATCGTGAGCGGGCGAACGAAGAAGCGCGCGTCGCGGAGGCGCTGTCGGACAGCGGGCTGCGACCCCCGGAACAGTTCTTCCTCCGGTTCCCGCACGAGTTGTCCGGCGGTCAGCGGCAGCGCGTTGTCATCGCCGGAGCGATGGTGTTGAAGCCGACCCTCCTCGTCGCCGACGAGCCGGTGTCATCCCTCGACGCGTCCGTGCGCGGCGAGATCCTGCAGTTGTTGCTCGGACTGTCGCGCGAGCGAGGCATGACGATCTTGGTCGTGACACACGATCTCGGACTGGCGTGGAACATCGCGGACAGAGTTGCCGTGATGTACCTCGGCAGGATCGTCGAGGTCGGCACGACGGAGCAGATCCTCGCCGAGCCTCGCCACCCGTACACCCGCGCGCTCCTGTCCGTCGTTCCGGAACATGACCGGATGGATCAACAGATCCTCACCGGTGAGGCGCCGGATCCCACGCACATCCCCGGTGGTTGCCGCTTCCACCCCCGTTGCCCCGTCTACCAGAGTGGCGAGGCCGAGCGGATGGGGATCCTGGAGGCGTGCCGGAACGACGACCCGATGCTCGTCGCCGGCGTCGCGTGCCACGCTGCACGCGACTGAACGTTCAGGCGAGGCGGCGCGGAAACGTGCGCGACCAACGGCGTTGCCCGACGAGGGTCCCGGCCTCGCTGGCGTCGAGCGCGATCTCGACCGAGTACTCCGTCTCATTGCTCTGCACGAGGAGGCGTGATTCGACGAGGACGGATGCCTCTGGCCAATCGATGGCGAACCGAACGGTGCCACCGGCGCTGGCATGTGCTGGATCGGTGATCGGCACGGTTGCAAACCCCTCGTAGTGGTCCGTCATGCGGCCATCATTTCGGGTGTCGTACGTGCCTCCGTACTTCGTCGACACCGTCGACACCCGGCCGAGCACATCGTGACTCACGTCCCACGTCACGTCCGCCGGCGACTCGCGAATCGGCGTGGGGACGTCCGCGAACTGCGGAACACCGCCCCCGCCCGGAGGCAGCACGGGAAGTTGCATTTGCAACGACTCGACCGTCAAGGTCACCGCGCCCGGCGGTACCCAGGTGTTCGGCCAATCTGTGCCGGCGACGCTGAGTCGGATCGAGTGACCAACGGGAAAGACCCACGATGTCGCTTCCATCTCCACTTCGACGTCGTACGGCTCGCCGGGAACGAGAGGCTGCGGTGGGTCGACGCGATGGGTCAGGTTCAGCAGGCCCCGAGCTACCAACGCAGACGTCCCATCCGGCCAGACGTCGTTCAGCTTGACGGACAGATACGCGACCTCGTGGTCCGACGTCACCGTGCCCTTCACGACCACATGGCCGAGGATCTCGGTGGCCGCGGCCACCGGCCAATCGGTGCTGAGCGACCAGGCATCGTCGGACCGCTGGTCGATCGGCTGACCCCACGGCAACGCGCCGGCGCACGAGTTCCACGCGGCCGATCCGGTATCCGCTCGAGTCACCAGTGATCGACGTCGCCCGTCGTGCAGGGTGAGCTCCGTCAGCCGCGCCGGGGGCCACTCGGTCTCGTACCGCCATTCACCGTCGATCAACTCGCGATCGGGCTCTGGCTTCGTCGCGTGTCGGACGAAGACCCGGATCGGCGGTCGCGCCTCCGCGACGTCGTCGCGCAACGATCGACCGAAGAACGAGATCATCTCCGGTACGAGATCGATGTGCGGCCCCGGCAGCGATGCCGACGGTGACATGTGGCTCCACGGCCCGATCAGCAGCTCGGTTTCGCACTGCAATCGTTCGAACGTGCGGAACGTGTTGTTGCGGTAGCCGTCCGCCCATCCCGCGACGATCATCGTCGGGCATGCGATCCGTTCGTAGTCGGGGCGTACGGAACCGTGCCGCCAGTACGCATCGTCGAGCTGGTGTTCCATCCAGAGCAGCAGCCACGGCTCGTGCTCGGCGATCCTTGCGGACCATTCGTCGCGCCAGCCGTCGCCCCACACGGCCGGCACGGGGGGCAGTGCGTTCATCGGCACCATGTAGTGGCAGTAGTCGACGAGATCGATCGCGCGCAGTGCCCCGCCCATGTAGTGCACGTCGTCGGTGTACCGGTCGTCCGTTGCGTAGATCGCACAGATCGCGCCGAGGCCGGGCGGTCGCTCGCAGGCGAGCTGCAGGGAGTTGAACCCGGAGTAGCTGTAGCCGAACATCCCGACGCGCCCGTTGCACCACGGCCGGTCCGCAAGCCATGCGATGACATCCGCGAGATCGTCGAGCTCGGTCAACGGATACTCATCGGTCGCTCGACCTGCCGACGAGCCGGTTCCTCGAACATCGAGTCGGCACACCGCGAAGCCGCCCTCCGTGCACAACCGGATGTAGTCGTCCGCGTGCGAGTCCGCGGTGAGGTCATCCTTGCGGTACGGCAAGGCCTCGAGCAGCGCGGGCGCCGGTTCGGATGTCGCCGGGAGGTAGAGGTCAGCGGCCAGGCGCGTGCCGTCGCGCGCGGTGATCCACACCTGCTCGCGTTGCGTCACGGCTACTTGGGCAGCAGCGTGTAGCGCGGGTTGGTGAACTCGAGGTGGTCGCCGTGCATCACCGGTACGCCCCAGAGCACGATGCGTCTTCCCAACGTGACCCCGCCGATCTCGCGCCGCCCTGTCCACACGGCGGTCACCGTGCCGGTGTTGTCGGCCACCGAGATCGCCAGCGCCGGCTGATTGGAAGTCGGTCGCGCCGTCATGCGCGTCACCTTGCCGCAGACACACGTGTACTGCCGCGGCCCCGTCTGACTGATGGGTGTTGCGTCCGGCTCTTCCATCGACTCGGCCGGAGGCTCTTGATGTTTGCGACGGAGTATCGACATGTCAGCCGACCAGTGCCCGCCGAACGTCGTCTTCAACCCCACCGGTCACCAAAACCAGGACCTCATCGCCTTGATGCAGCACGGTGTCGCCGCGCGGCACCACGACGTGACCATCGCGCAGTACCGCGACCACGGTGGATTCGCGAGGCAGTCCTAGGTTCGTCAGCTCCTTGGCGATCGCCGGCGATCCCGCCGCGAGCGTCACTTCGGCGAGCCTGGCCTTGCCGCCCTCGAGGCTGAGGAGCCGCACGAAGGATCCGACCGTCACCGCTTCTTCGACGAGCGCGGTCAGCAGGTGAGGCGTCGAGACCGACACGTCGACGCCCCACATGTCGTTGAACATCCACTCGTTCTTCGGGTTGTTCACACGGGCGAGCACTCGCGGGACGGCGAACTCCTGCTTGGAGAGGAGGGAGACCACGAGGTTGTCCTCGTCGTCGCCCGTGACTGCCGCGACGACATCCGCCTGTGCGGCGCCGATGGCTGCGAGCGTGGCCACCTCGCAGGCGTCGCCGAGGTGCCACGTGACGCCGACCGGCGTGCGCGTCGCCCGGCCTTGGGCGACGACGGTGCTGTTGTTGTCGATCAGTGTCACGTTGTGGCCAGAGTCCTGCAGTTGGCTGGCCATGTAGCGACCGACGCTTCCGGCGCCGGCGATGATGACGTTCATCAGTGCGATCCCTCCGTGAGGTGCAGCGCCTCGTCGAGCAGACCGCTCTGGTCGGCCGACACGACCACATGCACGACGTCGTCTTCTTGCAGCAGCGTCGCCGGCGGTGGTATCGACGCTTCGCCGAACCGACCGAGGACGACGACGCGCCCTTTGGCCGACGATTCCAGGTTGCCCACGGTCATGCCGGCGCTGGCCGCGGGGACGCGCCGTTCGAGGATCGTGAACTTCGCTGACGGATCGATCCAATCGGGTGTCGATTCGGATCCGAGCAGATGACGCAGCACCCGCGCGCTCGTCCACGCGACGGACGCGACGGTGGCGATGCCGAGGCGCTCGTAGATCGAGGCGCGCCGCGGGTCGTAGATGCGAGCGACGACTCGCTTGACCCCGAACGTCTCGCGTGCGACACGGGCGATCAAGATGTTGGAGTTGTCGCCGCTCGTGACGGCGGCCACCGCGCAATCGGGCGTGATCCCGGCTTCGGTCAACACGTCCCGATCGAATCCGACACCGACCATCGTCGTTCCCTTGAAGTCGTCGCCGAGGCGGCGAAACGACTCGAGCTTGCGGTCGATGACGATCACGTCGTTCTCGCTCGTGGCGAGGTTGAGGGCGACCTCCGAACCGACTCGGCCGCAACCGACAACGATGACATGCATTCGCGAAACTCCTACTCCTCTTCCGTCTGATCGCCCGTGGTGTGGATGGGGACGGAGACGACGGCGGTGTGCGGACGGTAGAGCAGTTTGGCCTTCAGGGCAAAGGCGCTTCCGTTGTGGAGCCACTGCGTGCCCCAGGAGGTGACGAACTCCGGAATGACGACGGTGATGATGTCGCCCTTGTGCTGCTCGTCGAGCTCGTCGATGAACTGCAGGATCGGACGGGTCAGTTCCCGGTACGGCGAGTAGACGGTGTGCAGCTCGATCGGGACCTCGTAGTCCTTCCACTGCTGTTCGATCGCCCGGCGTTCTTCGTCGTTGCTCGCGACCGTCACGGCCAGGATCCGATCCGGGTTCAGCGATCTGGCGTACTGCACACCGCGCAGCACACCCTTGTTGACGCCGCCGACGAGCACGACCATCGTGTGCGTCTCGCGTGGCGCGCGGTATCCGGGTGGAGCAACGACGGCGCCACGACTCCTCGTGTAGTGCTTGCCGATCGCCCTGAACGCGAACACCATCAGTGGGATCAGCGCTGCCGGAACCCACGCGCCCTCGGTGAACTTGGAGATGACGACGACGAGCGCGACTGCCCCGGTCGACGCCGCGCCGAGCGCGTTGATGAAGAGGCTGCCGCGCCACTTGCCGACCTTGTGCCGCAAGTGGTGACGGACCATTCCCGCCTGACTCAATGTGAACCCCGTGAAGACGCCGAATGCGTACAGCGGGATCAACTTCGAGATGTCGCCGTTGAACACCACGATCAAGATGCTGGCGATTGCGGCGAGGAAGATGACCCCGTTGGAGAAGACGAGCCGGGCGCCGCGGTTGAAGAACTGCCGCGGCAGGAAGCCATCCCTCGCGATGATCGAAGCCAGGCCCGGGAACCCTGCGTACGCGGTGTTGGCCGCGAGGATGAGGATGGCGAACGTCGCGATCATCGTCAGCCAGAACATCACACCCTTGCCGCCGTAGATGTGTGCTGCCATGAGGCCGAGGCCGTTCCCGTCCTCTGGACCGCGGAAGGGCCTGAGGCGCGAGGCGAGCACCGATACGCCGAGGAAGCACACCGCGAGGATGCCGCCCATCCAGACGAGCGTCGTCGCGGCGTTCTTCGATTCCGGCTTCTTGAACGACGGCACGCCATTCGAGACCGCCTCGACGCCCGACAGTGCAACGGCACCGGAAGAGAACGCGCGCAGCAGCATGTACAGCCCGAGCGATTTCGTGCTCTTCGAGATCTCGATCGCGTCCTTCGACAGCAACTTCTGCGGGATCGGCCCGAGGTGCTGGACGAAGACTCGATACAGGCCCGTCACCAGGAGGAGCACCAGCATCAAGATGTAGAAGTACGTCGGCCCGGCGAACGCCGAGCCGCTCTCTTTGACGCCGCGCAAGTTGACCACCGTCATCAACAAGACGCAGGCGAGACAGACGGGAACCGTGTACTTGTGGTCGAAGCCCGTCGCGGTGCGAATGGCCAGCACGCCGCCGGCGACGCTGACCGCGACCGTGAGGATGTAGTCGACCAGCAGGGACGACCCGGCGATCAGCGACGGAATGATCCCGAGGTTCTCCCTGCTGACCACGTAGGCGCCGCCGCCTGACGGATACGCGTAGATCGTCTGGCGGTAGCTCATCACGACGATGACCATGAGGATGCAGACGATGACGGCGATCGGGATCAGCGGCCGGAACGCCGCTGCACCGACCCCGGCCTGCAGCAGGAGCACCACGAGAATTTCGTCAGTGGCGTACGCCGTGGACGAGATCGCGTCGGATGCGAAGATCGGCAGCGCGATCAACTTCCTGAGGCGCTGATGCTCCTGCTCCTCCGAGGAGATCGGCTTGCCGATGAGAAATCGCTTCAGCCACGACATAGTGAGGCCCGAACGTAGCCGCTCCGGACGGGGATCGTCTTGTGCATGAAGTCGGAGTTGGCACGCGCTGCCAGGTCCGATAGAGTCAGCTCCTCGTGTGCGCCATCCGGCGTGCCTCCAACTGAAGTCTGTGTGCGCCCCCAGAAGTAGTGGACGGGGGGACCTCACAGCAAGAACTGAATCCGGTGCTCCGCCGGCCATTGGGCCTGCGGAGCATTTGCGTGTACGACCATTGCCCGGGCAACCGGGTCTGACCGAAAAGGCTGCCGACATGGCACTGAAAGCGATCGTTGGCGAGAAAATCGCCATGAGCCAGGTGTGGGTGAACGACAAGGTCGTGCCCGTCACCGTGCTCCGCGTCGAGCCTGCCCGAATCGTCCAGGTGAAGACCACCGAACGCGACGGGTACTCAGCACTCCAGGTGACCTTCGGCCACAAGGATGCGAAGAAGCTGACCAAGCCGCAGGCCGGTCACTTCGCCAAGGCCGGGGTGCTGCCGGGTCGCCGCGTCGTCGAGCTCCGTCTCGATTCCGTCGACGGCTTCGAGGTCGGTCAGGAGATCAGGGTCGACACCCTCATCGAAGGTGAGCGAGTCGACGTCACGGCCGTCAGCCGCGGCAAGGGCTTCGCCGGCGGCATGAAGCGCCACAACTTCAAGGGCCAAGGCGCGAGCCACGGTAACCACAAGCACCACAGGGCGCCTGGGTCGATCGGTTCGGCCAGCTATCCCGGCCGCGTGTTCAAGGGTCTCAAGATGGCCGGGCACATGGGTCACGAGCAGGTCACGACGCTCAACCTCGAAGTCGTCCAGGCCGACATGGAGCGCAATCTGCTGCTGGTCAAGGGCTCGGTTCCGGGCCCGAACGGCGGCGTCGTCATCGTCCGCAATGCAGTGAAGGGCAAGTGACCGAGATGGCATCGATCACCGTGAAGAACTCCGCCGGCAACGACGCCGGCAACCTCGATCTCGACGAGTCGATGTTCGGCGTGCAGCCGAACGTCCCGTTGATGCACCAAGTGGTCACCGCTCAGTTGGCGGCGCGTCGCAGCGGCACGCAGAGCACCAAGACTCGTGCCGAGGTACGCGGCGGGGGCAAGAAGCCGTTCAAGCAGAAGGGCACCGGCAACGCCCGTCAGGGCTCGACGCGTTCACCGCACATGAGCGGCGGTGGCGTGGCGCACGGGCCGAAGCCGCGCAAGTACGACCAGAAGACCCCGAAGAAGATGATCAAGCTCGCCCTGCGCTCCGCGTTGAGCGATCGGGCCGCTGATGGCAAGGTCGTCGTCATCGATTCGTGGCGCTTCGATGCACCCAAGACCAAGGATGCGAAGAAGTTGCTCGGTGCCCTCGGTGTCGAGGGAAGTGCGTTGGTCGTTGTCGACATCGACGACACCAACACCATCAAGAGCTTCCTCAACCTGCCCGAAGTGCAGTTGATCGAGAGCCGAGAGCTCAACGCCTACGACGTGTTGTGCAGCGACTACATCATCTTCTCGCACGCCACGTTGCCCGGCGGCGGCGAGGTCATCGAGACCAAGGCCCCCGCGAAGAAGGCTGCCGCCAAGAAGGCCCCGGCCAAGAAGGCAGCTGAGACGAAGGCAGCCGAGACCAAGCCTGCGGCGGCCGAGGCTGAGTCGACCGACGAGGGATCACTTCCGAAGGGCGCCAAGGCGGCGACCGAAGACGGCGAGCCGCCGAGGGGCTACAAGATCAAGGGCAACGCGGACTCAGGGCTCTATCACGTTCCAGGATCGGCGTTCTACGACCGCACGATCGCCGAGCTGTGGTTCAAGACGGCCGAGGACGCCGAAGCCGCCGGCTTCCAGCTGCCCCCGAGCCAGCGCGCCGACGCAGAAAGCGCAGCGGACGACGAGTCCGCAGACAACGGAGAGCAGTCATGAAGGACCCTCGCGACATCATCCTGGCACCGGTCGTGTCAGAGAAGAGCTACGGACTCATCGAGCAGGGCGTCTACACGTTCATCGTTCATCCGAGCGCCAGCAAGCCGGAGATCTCCGATGCCGTGAAGGCGATCTGGGGCGTCGATGTCGTGCAGGTCAACACGCTCAACCGGAAGGGCAAGGTGACGCGTGGGCGTCGCAGCAACCGGTCCGGTTCCAAGCCCGACACCAAGCGGGCAATCGTCAAGCTGGCCGCGGGCAACGAGATCCCGCTGTTCGAGAGTTGAGCTGAACCATGGCTATTCGTTCACGTAAACCAACCAGTCCCGGTCGCCGTTTCCAGACGACGTCCGACTTCGCCGAGATCACGAAGGCCGCGCCCGAGAGGTCGCTGCTGTCGTCGCTGTCGAAGAGCGGCGGTCGCAACGTCTACGGCCGCAAGACCTCGCGTCACCGTGGCGGCGGGCACAAGCGTGCGTACCGCATGGTCGACTTCAGCCGCATCAAGGATGGCGTCACGGCCAAGGTCGCCGCAATCGAGTACGACCCGAACCGCACGTGTCGCATCGCCTTGCTGCACTACGCCGATGGTGAGAAGGCGTACATCCTCGCTCCCAAGGGCCTGACCGTCGGTGATCATGTCAGCAGTGGCCAGGGCGCCGACATCAAGCCGGGCAATGCGCTGCCGCTGCGGTACATCCCCGTCGGCACCACGGTGCACAACGTCGAGCTTCGCCCCGGTGGCGGCGGCAAGATGGCTCGGTCCGCCGGCGTCGCGGTGCAACTGGTCGCGAAGGAAGGCGAGTTCGCCACGTTGCGCCTCCCATCCACCGAAATGCGCAGAGTGCTGATCGACTGCCGCGCAACCGTCGGCGAAGTCGGCAACAGCGAGCACGAGCTCATCACGATCGGCAAGGCCGGCCGCAACCGTTGGAAGGGCGTTCGCCCGCAGACCCGCGGCGTTGCCATGAACCCGGTCGACCACCCGCTCGGTGGCGGCGAGGGCCGCACGTCCGGTGGTCGTCCGCCGGTCTCCCCGTGGGGCAAGCCAGAGGGTGTTCGCACCCGCAACGTCAACAAGCCGTCGCAGCAGTTGATCGTGCGTCGTCGCCGTACGTCGAAGGGACGCCGCTAGTCATGAAGGGTAATTCGTAATGTCACGCAGCCTGAAGAAGGGCCCGTTCGTCGACGACCATCTGCTCAAGAAGGTCGACGCCCAGAACACCGCGGGCGAGCGCCGGGTCATCAAGACCTGGAGCCGTCGTAGCACCATCATCCCCGACATGGTCGGCCACACGATCGCTGTCCACGATGGCCGCAAGCACGTCCCGGTGTACGTCACCGAGTCGATGGTCGGTCACAAGTTGGGCGAGTTCAGCCCGACCCGGACCTTCCGCTACCACGCAGGACAAGAGAAGAACACGAAGGGTCGCCGCTGATGACCGGTCCTAAGTTGAACGAAGCCACCATGGTGGCCGGTGAGCGCAGTGGCACCAAGGCCAGTGCTCTCTACCTACGCGTCTCGGCGTACAAGGCCCGCGTCGTGCTGAACCTGATTCGCGGCCTCCCCGTGAAGCGCGCCGACGAGGTGCTGCAGTTCAGTGACCGCGAGGTGTCGAACGACATCCGCAAGGTGCTCGCGAGTGCGGTGGCCAACGCCCAGCACAACGACGAGCAGGACCCCGAGGAACTGTTCGTCAAGGCATGCTTCGCCGACGAAGGCCCGACGCTGAAGCGGTTCACGCCTCGCGCCCGTGGTCGTGGCAACCGCATCAACAAGCGCACGTGTCACATCACGATCGTGGTCGCCCGTCTCGACGACGCCCGCCTCGAAGTGGTGCAAGCGCGCGAAGCAAAGAGGACCGCGGCCGGCCGTCGTCGCCCGGCAGCCGGTGGTACGACCGCCAGCCGTCGAGCACGAGTCGAGCGCAGCCGTCAACGAGCCGCCGAGGCAAGAGGCGGCACAGTCGGCGACGCCCAAGACCTGAAAGAAAACCCCAACGCCGCCCTCGACCAAGACGAAGCCGAGGCGGAAGTCCCGAATCTGCTCGACGAAGTAGGCGCCGGCGAAGTCGTCGCCGACAGCGACGCGACGGAAGGTGTCGAGGGAAGCGCCAGCGACGAGACACAAGCGTCGCGAGGAAAAAGCGAAGCGGATGACGAGGGAGCAAGCTGATGGGCCAGAAGATCAACCCGTATGGGTTCCGACTCGGGATCACGACCGATTGGAAGAGCCGTTGGTTCTCCGAGCGTGACTACAAGGAATACCTCACCGAGGACTGGAAGATCCGCAAGGCACTCATGACCAAGCTGGAAAGCGCAGCCGTCAGCCGCATCGAGATCGAGCGGACGCGCGACAAGGTCCGCGTCGACATCCACACAGCACGTCCCGGAATAGTCATCGGTCGCCGCGGCGCACAGGCCGACGAGTTGCGCGCCCTCCTCACCGAGATCACCGGCAACCCCAAGGTGCAGCTCAACATCGTCGAGATCAAGAGCCCCGAGCTCGACGCCGCGCTCATCGCCCAGGGTGTCGCCGACCAGCTGGTCAACCGCATCGCCTTCCGGCGGGCCATGAAGCGCGCCGTTCAGAACGCACAGAAGGCTGGTGCGCTGGGCATCCGCGTGCAGTGCTCGGGCCGCCTCGGTGGCGCCGAGATGAGCCGCACCGAGTGGTATCGCGAAGGCCGAGTCCCGCTGCACACGCTGCGCGCCGACATCGACTTCGGGGTGCGCGAGGCGCGCACGTCGAGTGGGCGCGTCGGCGTCAAGGTCTGGATCTACAAGGGCGACATCGTTCCCTACAAGAGCATCAACGAAGACAAGATCACCCGCGAAGCGGCGATGGCCGTCGGGGATCCGAGTGGCGCGGGTGCGCCGCGTCGCGTCGTGTCGTCGGCGGGTCGTCGGCCGGCAGATGGTGATGTCGAGGCCACGCCGCTCATCAAGGAAGCCGATCCCGAGCTCGAGAAGCTGCTGGATGAAGAAGAAGAGATCGCTCGCCGCACGCACGGCGGCTCGGAAGCCCCGCACTTCCGTGGGGAGGACTGATCCATCATGTTGATGCCCCGTAAGGTCAAGCACCGCAAGCAGCACCGCGGCCGCACCCAAGGCATGACCAAGGGTGGTTCCGCACTCAGCTTCGGCGAGTACGGCATCCAGGCGCTCGAGCCCGGTTGGCTCACCGCCCGCCAGATCGAGGCCGCCCGTATCGCCATGACCCGCGCGATCAAGCGTGGCGGCAAGGTGTGGATCAACATCTTCCCCGACAAGCCCGTCACCAAGAAGCCGGCCGAGACCCGGATGGGTTCCGGCAAGGGCAACCCGGAGTTCTGGGTCGCCGTCGTGCGCCCGGGCCGGATCCTGTTCGAGCTGTCGTTCCCGAACGAGGAGATCGCCAAGGCCGCGATGGCCAAGGCAGTTCAGAAGCTGCCGATCAAGGCCCGCGTCATCACTCGCGAGGAGGTCTACTGATGGCCCGCTCGAACGCCGAGCTCAAGGAGATGGATCTCACCGCCTTGATCGAGGAGCTCCGCGCCACCAAGCAGGAGGCGCTGAACCTGCGCTTCCGCAACGCGACCGGCTCGCTCGACAACAACGCCGAGATCCGCACCGTGCGCCGTCAGATCGGCCGCATCAACACCTACATCCGTCAGCGCGAGATCGCTGCCGCCGAGTCTGCGAAGTGACCATGTCCGAGACCGAACCCACTGCACCGAGCACGCCCGAGACCGCAACGACCCAGCCGCGCCACGCGCGCAAGGTCCGCGAGGGGCTCGTCATCTCCAACAAGATGGAGAAGACCGCCGTCGTCGCCGTCATCGAGCGGGTGCGCCACGCCAAGTACGACAAGTTCGTGCTGCGCACGAAGAAGCTCTACGCGCACGACGAGAACAACGACGCCAACATCGGCGACAAGGTCCGGGTGATGGAGACCCGCCCGCTGAGCAAGTCGAAGAACTGGCGCGTCGTCGCGATCTTGGAGCGTGCCAAGTGATCGAGCGCAGCGAGACGTCCTCGACCAGCACAGTGATCGAGCGCAGCGAGAAGTGGGAGGCGGCACAGTGATTCAGCAGGAGTCAAGGCTCAGGGTGGCCGACAACAGCGGCGCCAAAGAGGTGCTGTGCATCAAGGTGCTCGGCGGCTCGAAGCGTCGCTACGCGTCCATCGGCGACATCTTCGTCGCGACCGTGAAGGACGCGATCCCCGGCGCGGCCGTCAAGCGCGGCGACGTCGTGAAGTGCGTCGTCGTGCGGGTCAAGAAGGAAAAGCGCCGGCCCGACGGCAGCTACATCCGCTTCGATGAGAACGCCGCCGTCCTCATCAACGACCAACAGCAGCCGCGCGGCACGCGCATCTTCGGCCCCGTCGGCCGCGAGCTGCGCGACAAGAAGTTCATGCGCATCGTCTCGCTTGCGCCGGAGGTGTTGTAGATGGCAGGGCTCAAGATCAAGAAGGGCGACCGGGTTCGCGTGCTGGCCGGCAAGGACCGCGGCAA
>DASWRR010000530.1:0-7082 GCA_036403055.1 Ilumatobacteraceae bacterium
TGCCTCGGCATGCCACAGTGCGACGAGACCACGGCGCAACTCCGGATCGTCGATGAGGTCGGCGCCGCGCAGGCACAGTTCGACGCTGGTGATCGTCACCGGCTGCAGCTCCGATCGGTTCACGACGTCGCCACTGAGCTCACCGTCGAGCATGACGACCACGGGACCGCCGTTGCCAGAGACGCCGCCGACGAACCCGTATCGAATCAACGGCCAGCCGTCGTCTCCGGTCGTTTCGAACCGAACGCGATCGCCTGGCCGATACATCACGCTGTTGCCTCCGCCAGCACGGCGTCGCTGAAGGCGGGCCACATACGCAAGGCCGCCTCGCTCCACTCGTCGAACGATCGATCGGTCAGAGCAAGGCAGGCCACCCCCACGGCACGATCCACCCACATGAAGGTACCGGCCCCACCGAAATGTCCAAACGTCGCCGGAGAGTTCGTTGTCCCGGTCCAGTGCGGTTGCTTGTGGCCGCGGACCTCGAACCCGAGCCCCCACGGGCAGGGCGAGAAGCGACCGATGCCAGGGATCATCCCGTTGAGGTCGGGGAACTGGGTGGTGCACGCGTCGAGCGCCGTCGCGTTGGAGATCAGCGTCGGCGTGCGCACCTCCGACAAGAAGCGCGTCACGTCCGTCGCGCAACTGCGAATGCCGTGCGCCGGCGAGCCGACGAGCGTCGTCGACGACATCTCGAGTGGGGCGAGCACCGCCTCGTCGAGGTAGCGGTCGAACGCGATGCCCGTCGTGTCGGCAACCAGCGCAGCGGCCATCTCGATTCCCGTGTTGGAGTAGATGCGGTTGCGTTCAGGCCGGGCGATCGGCTCGGGTCCGTCGAACCCATACCCGCCTGCGTGGCTGAGGAGGTGCCGCAGCGTGCAGCCAGGCTGGCCGACCGGCTGGTCGAGGGCGACCGTGCCTTCTTCGATCGCGATAAGGCACGCCCAGGTCGTGATCGTCTTCGCGACCGACGCGAGTCGGAAGAGCCGCGCTTCGTCACCCGACGTCTTGATCGATCCGGTCGGACCGATGACCACCGCGACGGCGTTGTCGACCGGCCACGTGTCGATCAGTTCCAACGCCTTCACGACAGGGATCAGGCGAGTCCGGTCGAGCGCAGCATCTCGGCGACGTGGAACGCGAGGTCGAGGCTCTGTCGAGCGTTGAGTCGCGGATCGCACATCGTTTGATACCGGTCGTCGAGTTGGCTGTCGAGGATCTTGTCGGCACCGCCGACGCACTCGGTGACGTTGTCGCCGGTGAGCTCCACGTGAATGCCGCCGGGCCACGTGCCTTCGGCGGTGTGGGCGCGGACGAATCCACTGATCTCGGCGACGATGTGGTCGAAGTCGCGCGTCTTGCGCCCCGACACCGACGTGAAGGTGTTGGCGTGCATCGGATCGCAGGCCCACACGACAGGATGGCCGGCCTCGCGCACTGCTCGCAGCAACGGCCGCAAGCCGTCCTCGATGTGATCAGCGCCCATTCGACTGATCAACGTCAACCGCCCCGGGATCCGCGCCGGGTTCAGCTTGTCGCACAGCTCGAGGACGAAGTCGGCGGTGGTGCCGGGGCCGATCTTGCAGCCGACGGGATTGCCGACGCCGCGCAGGAACTCGATGTGTGCGCCGTCGAGCTGCCGCGTGCGCTCGCCGATCCACAGCATGTGCGCCGAGCAGTCGTACCAACCGCCACCCAGCGAATCCTGCCGGGTGAGCGCTTCCTCGTACCCGAGCAGCAGCGCCTCATGGCTGGTGTAGAAGTCGACCTCGTGCAGGTTGTAGGTGTTCTCGGTGTCGACCCCGCAGGCCCTCATGAATCGCAGCGCCCGGTCGATCTCCGCGGCGATCTGGTCATACGCGCGGCCTTCGGGACTCGACGCGACGAACTCCTGCGTCCAGGCATGCACCCGGCCGAGGTCGGCGAACCCGCCCTTGGTGAAGGCCCGCAACAGGTTGAGCGTCGACGCCGACTGGTGATACGCCTGGACCAGCCGGTCGGCAGACGGTACCCGCGAGGCTTCTGTCGGATTCGGGTCGTTCACGATGTGACCGCGAAACGTCGGGAGATCGAGATCACCGACGCGTTCGAAGTCGGCGGAGCGCGGCTTGGCGAACTGCCCAGCGATGCGCCCGACCTTGACGACCGGAACGCCGAGCGAATACGTCAGTACGACCGCCATCTGGAGGATGACGCGCAACTTCTCACGGATGTTGACCGCCGAGAACTCCTCGAAGCTCTCAGCGCAATCGCCGGCCTGCAGCAAGAACGCGTTCCCGGCGGCGACGTGGCCGAGCGTCGTTTGCAACGAGCGGGCCTCGCCGGCGAACACGAGTGGCGGATACGAGGCGATCTGCTTGAGCGCCCGATCGAGGTCGCCCTGATCGGGCCACGCCGGCTGCTGCTCGGCAGGGAACGTCTGCCAAGACGAAGGGGTCCATGCCTTTGCCACCCCGCAATCCTAATTGCCGGCCAGCGCTTCTCCGTCGTGATTACGCGACAGAGGCCAGGCACCGATCATTCGGTTGTCCCGAACGACTGGTACCTGGCCTCGGCCAAGTGTTGGTGTGGGTCAGGCGGCGAGGATGCGAACGGCGTCTTCGCGCAGCCCGGCGACTGCCCGGCTGACGAGACGGCGTGCTGCTTCGGCGGTGACGCCGAGGTTCTCGCCGACTTCGCGGAAGCTCTTGCGCTCCCCGTCGAGCAGACCGAAGCGAGCTTCGATTGCATAACGGGCCCGCTTGTCGAGCGTCCCAAGGAGCTCGTCGAGCAGTTCGCTGTCGACCATGGCCATCACGGCATCTTCAGGAGTGCCGTCACCGTTGGCCATCAGA
The DNA here is from genome assembly GCA_036403055.1 of Ilumatobacteraceae bacterium. Classification (GTDB taxonomy): domain Bacteria; phylum Actinomycetota; class Acidimicrobiia; order Acidimicrobiales; family Ilumatobacteraceae; genus JAENVT01. The sequence goes on from DASWRR010000530.1 coordinate 2,835, forward strand.
TCGCCGAGGGTGGCATCGCCATCGTCGCCGATCGTCTTGTCGAGCGAAACGGGGGTGGTGAGCCGGTGGAGCTCGGCATTGCCGAGATCGAGGGTTTCACCATCGCCAGAAGCTTGACGGAGTGCCGCACGAAGGCTCGCAGAGCGATCGCCCGGGATTCGGATGAGACTGGCCTTCTGGTCGAGGGCCCGGCCGATGGCCTGGCGGATCCAGAACGTGGCATAGGTGGAGAACTTGAAGCCCCTGCGCCAGTCGAACTTGTCGACGGCGTGCTCGAGCCCGAGGTTTCCCTCTTGGATGAGGTCGAGCAGGTCCATCCCTTGCGGGAGTGGGTAGCGACGGGCGATGGAGACGACGAGTCTGAGGTTGGAGCGGATGAACCGATCCTTGGCGTCGGCGGCGGATGCAACGGCTGCTTTGAGCGCAGCACCCTTCTCGCCGTTGGCGAGTCGCTCGGCCGCATCGCGACCGGCTTCGATTACTCGAGACAACTGACGCTCTTCTTCAGCGTTCAGCAGCGACACTTTTCCGATGTCATTCAGGTAGAGACCGATAGAGTCATTCATGGCAATGTTCTCAACTTCTTTGTGGGATTGCGTATTCCGGGGGCATACTGTGCCGGTTGACACGTGCCGAGAGCACGCCGGGGGATCGGCATTGCGAAGATCTTCCGGGGAAGGCACACGGTCCATCGACTGGGCCGGATACCTCGATGTCGTAGGAATCGGGGGGGTCTAATTGGGGGGAACGGGCAACAGTACTACATCGGCGCGGTTTTGTCATGTCAATACCCCGTTTCTCGTCAAGAAATGCGCAGGTCAGGGGTGCCTGCGTGGTCGGGCGTCCCAGCCGTAGACTGGTGACCCGTGCCCCTGCGAATCGGACTGTTCGGTGGCACGTTCGATCCGCCCCATGTCGGCCACTTGGTCACGGCGGTCAACGTGCGCCATGCCCTGTCACTCGATTCTGTAGTGCTCATGGTGGCGAACTCGCCGTGGCAGAAGCAAGGAACACGCGAGATCTCTGCCGCTGAGGACCGTTTGGCAATGGTCGAGGCCGCCGTCGCCGATGTCGACGGTCTCGTCGCAGGCGACGCCGAGATCCGTCGAGGTGGACCGAGTTTCACCGCTGACACGCTTGCCGGCATGGTCATGGAATACCCAGATGCAGCGCTGTTCACCATCGTCGGCGACGATGCTGCCGCCGGCCTGACGTCGTGGGAACGGCATTCCGAGGTCGTTGCGTGCTCACATCTCGTGGTCGTCGATCGTCCGGGGGCCCAAGTCGAGCTGCCGCCCGGGTTCGACTGGTTGCGGGTCGAGGTTCCTCGGCTCGAGGTGTCGAGCACCGACTTGCGAGCCCGCGTCCGCGACGGGCGCCCACTCGACTATCTCGTCACCGAGCCCGTGCTCGGCATCATCGCCGAGCGCAAGCTGTACGGGGACGCCGCGTGACTGCGCTCGGGTCGCGACGCCGGCGCAACACCGCGATGGCTCTTGCGGCAGGAATCCTCGCCGCGGTGCTCGCCCCGACGCTGCTGTACGTCGGCGCCAAGGCGATCAGCAACTCGACGGCGGGCAAGAACGCGCTCGCCAACGTGCCGCCAGAGCAGACGTTCCCCGCGACTCCGACCGCGATGCTCGCGACGGTCAACGGCGCAAACGAGCTCACGAGCGTGGCCGTGCTGGTACTCGCACCGAACACCGACGTGGCTGCCGGTGGGTACGACCAGCGCGGTGGAAGCGTGGTGTCCGTGCCGATCAACATCGACACCGGCTCCGGCGACCAGCCGGAGTCGTTGCACGATGCGTATGCGCTTGGCGGTGAAGACGAGTTGCGCTCGGATCTCGAGTCAGCCCTCAACCTCACGCTCGACTTCGCCAAGGTGATGACCGCGGAGGAGTTCACGGCGTTCCTCACAGGTCTGCCTGCAATCGAGGCGACGTTGCCGCGCGACGTTCTCGGGTCCGACGACGCGGCCTTGTTCGGCAAAGGCCGAATCGTGCTCACCGCACCTCAGGTCGCGCAGGTCTTCACCGTGAACTCGCCGACCGAAGCCGAGGGCCTTCGCCAACCCGACCTCGAGGCCTTGTGGACCGGCATCGCAACGACCATCGGAACCGGTCGGACAGATACCACCCTCGGCACGACTCCGCCGGTGACGTTCGACGAGCTGGCGACTCGGCTGAAAGCCGGTCCAGTCGCGTCGCGCGGGCTCGTCGTTCGACCGCTCGACGCGGCGCGCAACCCTGGCGCGCTCGACGTCGTCGGGCTCGACAGGGCGGACACGATCATGGTCTTCGCGAGCATCGCGCCGGCGGCGATGACACGACCGGCGAGCGGCCCGTCGTTCCGAGTCGAGGCTCCGCCCGGGTTCGACCAGCAGGTTCGCAAGACGATCGCAACGCTGTTGTCGTCCGGCGACAACGTCGTGTCGGTCGATCTCAACGCTGTCCCGACGGAGGAGACGACGCTCATCATCTACGACAAGTCCGTAGCCGCTGCCGAACCGACGCAGAACAGTGTGTTCGGCACCGTCAAGATCGAGACGCCCAATGTGCGACTCGGGGGCGTTGAAGAGACGGTTCAGCTCGGTACCACCTATCTGAAGGGTGTTGATCTGTCGGCACCCGACGCAACGTCGACGTCGCTCGACCAGACTGGGCAGACGACGCCATGACGCAGGCTGACGCAGCGGCGGTCGCCGTCACGGCGGCGCGCACCGCTGACGACAAGAAGGCCGAGCGCACTCTGGTGCTGTTCGTCGGCGACGTTTTGTCGATCACCGATTACTTCGTGATCACGAGCGCGCCGAACCGACGTCTCGTGCGACTCGTGGTGGACGAGATCGAGCAAGCAGTGCGCGAGCAGCACGGTCGCTCGCCGCTGCGAATTGAAGGCGTCGCCGAGCAGCAGTGGGTCCTGATCGACTACGGCGATGCTGTCATCCATGTCTTCAGCGACGAGATCCGTGCGTACTACGAGATCGAGCGGTTGTACCGCGACGTTCCGAAGATCGATTGGCAGCTCGTCAAGGACTGACGTCCCGGTCACGCGATCGACGCATCGCTAGTGTTCGGTTGCCATGTCACTTCCGCTCTCCGGTCCGTTCGACACGGGTCAGCTGCCGCGGCTCGCGCCGCACCCGGTGACAGTCACCGTCGCACGCACGATCGCGCCAGGCTGGGAAGCCGAGTTCCTGCGTTGGGCGGACGAGCTCGTCGCAACGGTGCGTGAGTTCCCCGGCTGCCTCGGCGCCGCAGTGCTGCACCCGGGAGCCGAGGGCGGCGAATACCAGATCATCGTCCGCTTCTCGGACGGTGTACGACTTCGCTTGTGGGAGCGGTCAGCGGTGCGCAACGAGCTGATGGAGCGTTCCGATCAGTTCGTCACGGGGACGCGGATCCAACGAACCGTCGGCGTCAACGAGTGGTTCGACGCCGCCGGCCTGGCCGAACCGAAGCGGCCGGTGTGGAAGAAGCTGTCGATCGATGTCGCATGGGTCTACCCAGCCGCGCTGATCTTCTCGTTGGTCGTCGCGCCGCTGTTGGTCAAGATCCCACTCGGGCTGCGCGTGCTGACGAGCATTGCCGCGGTGACGGTCACGATGCAGTTCGTCGTGATGCCGATCCGCAAACGCCTGCGCGCCAAGCGTCGGTTCTGACGCGTTGGGAACGAACCTGCACCGTTGGTAATCTCAGGCGTCCCAAACGGGGCTGTAGCTCAGTTGGCAGAGCACTTCCATGGCATGGAAGGGGTCAGGGGTTCAATTCCCCTCAGCTCCACGAAACCCCTATCACGTGAAGGTTTCCAAGCTCCAACACACCGTCAAGATCGCACTCTGGAAGGTCCAGAGAGCTTTCATCGAGGAGTGTTGTATGAGCATTTCGAGGCCGATCGAGAGCCTTCGCCAGCGATTGGCGTTTGGCTGACCAGCCGGAATCCACGATCATCGAGTACCTGCGCGGAAGCTCCGCGCGCCAGCTCGCATTGTGGTAAGCGATGTTCTCAGAGACTGACACCCCGAGGAACGGTCGGCACCCGCCCTCGAAGGTAAAAGTGGCCCGGCTACGGCCTCCTGACCCCCGACGCGCCGGAGCAAGCCTCCAGTCAAGGCTCCGCCGGTCGAACCTCACGAAAACTCGACAGGTTTCGGGTCGTTGCCGCCCGCCCAGTTTTGAACAGGCGAGTCGCCGGCGAAGCGCTTAACCTCATCCGGCCCAATCAACCGAATCGGCAACGCTCCAC
>DASWRR010000531.1:0-9100 GCA_036403055.1 Ilumatobacteraceae bacterium
GCCAATCCTCATCTGTTCGTTCGATCTCAGGCACGCTCGAAGGTTAGCGAACACGTCGTGCCGCGCCCTCGCCATCGGAGTGCGTGCCGCCCACACGGGTGGACGGCAAACACTCCTACAGGGGTCGGTCGGTAATCTCAGGGGCTATGGCGAACGAAAGTGCAGAGCGGTATCGGAACGTCGCGTCGGGGTTCACGCAACGGGTGAGGGCGGTTCCCGACGACGCCTGGTCACGGCCGGCACCCTGCGAAGGGTGGGTGGCGCTGGATGTTGTCCGGCACCTCGTCGATTGGGTGCCGGCCTTCCTCGCCGGCGGCACTGGAGTGACGCTTGCGGTCGGGCCCTCCCTCGACACGGATCCGGTCGCCGCGTGGCTTGCCATGAGCGATGGGATCCAAGCGTTGTTGGATGATCCGGACACAGCGGCTGCGACCTTCGATCATCCGATGGTTGGCCGCCATCGCGTCGACAACGCAGTGATGATGTTCATCCTCACGGACGTGCTCATCCACACATGGGACCTGGCCCGCGCAACAGGCCTCGACGAAACGCTCGACTCGGCTGAAGTCGCTCGGATGTTCGACGGAATCGAGGGAGTCGACGCCTTGCTTCGCGAGAGCGGGCACTACGGCCCGAAGATCGACGCACCCGCCGACGCCGACACACAGACACGCCTGATCGCGTTCCTCGGCCGCGAGCCCTGAGCCTGCTGCGGGCTACGGCCCGCTGCACGACGCGTCACTACCACGTGACTTCGTCGCAACCGTGATGGTTCTCCGGCTCGACCTGGAGCGTCGCATGGGTGATGCCATGACGGTCCGCGAGGAGCTCGCGGGCTTGGTCGAGCACGGCGTGCGAGTCGGTGCCGACGGCGACCATCAGGTGGGCGGTGGCGACATCCATCTCGGACGTCAGCGTCCACACGTGGACATCGTGAACATCGACGACTCCTGTGATCGTGCCCAACTCACGCTGCAGAGCGGCGACGTCGAGTCGGGCGGGCGCAGCCTGCACGAGCACGAGCACGGCCTCGCGACCGAGCCGCCACGCTCGGGGCAGGATGAACAGTCCGATCACGGCGCCGATCACCGGGTCGACCCACCGCCAACCGGTGATGCCCCAGACGATGGCGGCGACGATGACGCCGACGGATCCGAGCGTGTCGGACAGCACTTCGAGATACGCGCCGCGCAGGTTGAGACTCTCCTTGGCACCGGCGCGCAGGAGCAAGAACGCGACGAGGTTCACCACGAGCCCGAGCGCGCCGACCACCAGCACTGGGGTCGATGCAATGTCGCGGCCGTCACCGATCCGGCCTGCGGCCTCGTAGATCACGTAGCCGGCGACGGCGAAGAGCAGGACAGCGTTCGCCACCGCGGCCAAGATCTCGAGGCGGTACAGCCCGAATGTGCGCTGCGGATTCGCTCGCCCGCGTGAGGCCGCTTGGATGGCCGCGATCGCCATCCCGAGTCCCAGGGCATCCGTTGCCATGTGTCCGGCGTCGGACAGCAACGCGAGTGACCCGGTGACGATTCCGACCACGATCTGTAGGAGCGAGAAGCCGACGATCAACACGAACGAGATGGCGAGCGGCTTCAGGTGGCGGGCGCCGGCGCGAAACGCTGCCGCGCCGTGATCGTGCGCATGACCGTGGGTCTCGGCGCGGTCCGGTCGATCAGTCGTCACAGGTCCATCGACCCACTGTGATGCGAGCGCTATTCGTACCGAACGCCTTGCCGGTCGAGCTCCTTTTGAACCGCCGCGACGTCGCACGAGCGGAGATCGGTGCCATCACGAACGGACAGCGCTGCCGCGATACCGGCACCCTGTCCCAACACCGCACAACACGACATGTTACGCGTCGAAGCATGTGAGACCCTGTCGCCGCCGGACGACCGACCCGCGACCAACAGGTTGCGGACGCCCTTCGGAACGACGTTGCGGAAGGGGATCTGGAAGTACCGGCCGGTCGTCGGCAGGATCAGGATTCCGTAGCCGTCGATGAACTCCGGGTAGATCCCGATCGAGTCGTCGAACCGGCCCTGGTCACGCACGTCCCGTTCGGTCATGTTGTAGACGGCGTCGATCTTGCGCGTGTCGCGGATGCCGAGCGTCATGCCGAAGTTGCGCAGTCGTGCGCCTTCGCATCCCGGCGTGTACTTACGGAGCGCCTCGATCGCTTGCATCGCCTGGCGGCGGCCCTCGATCTCGCCGCGGGTGAGGTCGTCCGGGTCCGTCCCGTCGATGCCGTCCATGTGCACGACGTTCATGTAGGTGAGCTCGCCCGTCTCGTGGATCGCGCCCCACGTACCGGCAAGCGTCGACAGCGTCGGTGGCAAAAGGCCGTCCTTGATCGCCTGTTCGAACGGACGCTTCAGGAACGGCGAGAACATGTCGTCTTCCTTGCCACCCGTTTCGATGTTCCACTCGCCGCCGCCCGCCCAGTCCTTGTACGTCTGCGGGTCGGCCTTCACGCCTTCGATGAACGCCTTCTTGTCGACACCGGCCAGGTGGAACATCACGGATGCGGCCATCATCTGCTCGCGTGGCGTGTGGAATGTTGGGGCGCCCGCTCGGTGCGCAACGTCGGCATCGCCGGTCGCATCGATCACGCGTGATGCGCGGATCGCCTCGCGTCCGGCCTTCGACTCGATGATGATGCCGGTGACCGAATCGCCGTCCATGATCGGCGCGACGAACGTTCGATGGAGCATCCCGCGGATGCCGGCTTCCTCGACGAGGGTGTCGGCGACGAGCTTGAAACCTTCGGCGTCGAGCTCGAACGACAACGACTGACTCTCGGGGACCGCCGCACCGAGCTCGTGCGCACGAGTCTCGAACTCACGACCGATCCCGTTCGCTTCGATCGTGTCCTCGTGGCGATACCACGCCATTCCTTCAACGCCGACGGCGGTGATGTTGCCGCCGAAACATCCGAAACGCTCGACCATCGTGACGTCGACGCCGGCGCGCGCTGCGGCGAGCGCGGCGGCAAGTCCGGCAGGGCCTGACCCCACGACGAGCACGTCCGTTTCATGGATGACGTCGATCTGACGGGCCGGCTCGGTGATCGTGCCGAACGACCGGCGCTGCGATTCATGGCTCATGGTGCGTGCAGTATCGCCGATTCGGCGGTCGTCAGAGAGCGTTCATTGGTCGTTCATCGTGCGTTCACCCGGCGAACCCTGCCACGTCAACTTCGATCTTTACGGTGACGACGTTGTTCATCCCACATCAAGGAGACACATACGTGAACCCAGTAAAACAGCGACTCGTAATCGCTGGAATCCTCTCGCTCTCGATCGTCGCAGCTGCGTGCGGCTCCGACAGCAAGTCGGCGACCACATCGCCCGCCACGAGTCCATCGACGACGGTTGGTAGCGCGGCCACAACGCCGGCAGCGAACACGACAGCCGCAGCCGCAACCACGACGGCTGCAGCGAGTGCTGACACGACGGCGCCGACCGCCTCGACGGTCGACTTCTCGAAGTTGTCCGGCAAGCTCGTCGCAAGCGGGGCGACGTTCCCGAAGTCGTTCTACGACGATGCCATCGCGACACTGTCGGGAATCGCTCCGAACCTCACCGTCGAATACGGCGGAGGCGGCTCTGGCAAGGGCCGTAGTGATCTCCAGGCGCAGGTGGTCGATTTCGCCGGCACCGACGGCGTCGTCAAGGACGCCGACAAGGCCGGGTACAAAGGCGGCGAGTTCGTCTACGTGCCGACCGTGATCGCGCCGATCACGATGTCGTACAACCTGCCGGGCGTCGACAAGCTGCAACTGTCACCGACGAGCATCTCGGCGATCTTCCAGCGCGAGATCACCAAGTGGAACGATCCGATCATCGCTGCCGACAACCCCGGTGTCACGCTGCCGGCGACCGACATCGTCGTCGTTCACCGTGCCGACGGATCGGGCACGACGGAGAACTTCTCGAAGTTCCTCGACGCGGCGGCCGGCCCGGATGCCGGCGGCACGTGGAAGTTGGGCGGCGCATCCGAGCTCGAATGGCCGGCTGACACGCAAGCCGGCGACGGCAACAGTGGTGTTGCTCAGATCATCTCGAGCACCGAAGGAGCGATCGGCTACGTCGACCTCAGCGATGCCAAGGCCAACAAGCTGACGTTCGCGTCGGTGAAGAACAAGGCAGGCAAGTACATCGAGCCGACGCTCGACGGCACCACAGCCGCGGCCGAAGGCGCCAAGATCAACGACGACCTGACGTTCTTCCTCGGATGGGCCGACGGAGCTGGGGCCTACCCGATCGCAGCACAGACGTGGATCATCGCCTACACCAAGCAGTCGGACCCAGCGAAGGCCGAAGCCATTCGTGGCTTCCTCACCTACCTGCTGACCGACGCGCAGAAGACGGCACCGGACATCGACTACGCGCCGCTGCCCGCAGCGCTCCAGGCGAAGGCGATCGCGAACATCGCCAAGATCGGCGCCTGACCGATCCATCTAGAGTTGGGCCGGGCCTCACGGTCCGGCCCAACTCAGTGGACGTGAGGAGACTCATGAAAGCAACGCCTGCCGATCTCGTGGACCTGCGACCGAGGCGACAGATCGTCGACCGCGTGTTCAGGCTGTCGACACTCGGCGCCGGCGCTCTCATCCTCGTCGTCCTCGTTCTCATCACCTGGACGATCAGCGGCAAGTCAGTCCCGGCGTTCCGGCACGAAGGTTTCCACTTCTTCACCAACCGCCGTTGGGCGCCGGGGGCGGACGCCTACGGCGCGTTGAGCTTCATCTTCGGTACGGCCGTTACAGCGCTGATCGCCGTTGTGATCTCGGTACCCGTCAGCATCGGCATCGCGCTGTTCACGACGCAGGTCGCGCCACCATGGCTGAAGAAGTGGCTGGTGTCGCTGACGGATCTCGTCGCCGTCGTGCCCTCTGTCGTCTTCGGTCTGTGGGGGATCATCTTCCTCGCACCGAAGCTCGTCGGGTTCTTCAAGATGATCAGTGGTTGGTTCCACGGCTGGCCGATCCTCGGCGATCTGTTCGGCCGCGTTGGCGCCGGACGAACCTTCATGACGGCGGGGCTCATCCTGTCCGTGATGATCACGCCGATCATCACGTCCATCGCCCGGGAGGTGATCGAGACGACGCCGCAGACCGACCGCGACGGCGCGCTCGCCCTCGGCGCCACGCGGTGGGAGATGATCACCGGTGCGGTGCTGCCGCATTCCATGAGCGGCATCGTCGGTGCCGTGATGCTCGGCCTCGGCCGGGCGATGGGTGAGACCATCGCGGTTGCGCTCGTCATCGGCTCGACACCGACCATCACGGCCAATCTGTTCTCGTCCGGTGACTCGCTGCCGTCGGTGATCGCGTTTCAATGGGGCGAAGCGACGACGGAGGTCAAGCGCAGCGCGCTGATCGCGATGGGGCTGACGTTGTTCGTGCTCACCATCGTCGTGAACCTCACCGCAACGGCGGTCGTCGGTCGGGCAACACGAAGGGTCCAGGGGGTCTAGGTCATGGCCGTCGCACTCATGGACCGCCCGTCGATGCCCGACGTGCTCGCCGAAGATCTGGTGTCGATCTCCGGTCGCCGCCGGACGAAGAACCTCGCCATGACGGCGCTCATGGCGCTGTCGGTCATCGCGGTTGGATTTGTGCTGGTGCTCGTGCTCGTCACCGTCGTCACCAAGGGATGGTCGATCGTCGCCGGCAGCTTCCCGGACTGGTTCACCAAAGACATCCAACTGTCGCCTCGCCGACCGGGTCCCGGGATGAAGGCGGCGATCGTCGGAACCTGCGTGATCACACTGACCGCCACGCTGATCGCTGTTCCGCTCGGCATCGCCGGTGCGATCTACCTCAACGAGTACGGCCGCAACCGGCTGTTCGCCCGCACCCTGCGGTTCCTCGCGAACGTGATGGCGGGTGTGCCGTCGATCGTCATGGGACTGTTCATCTACGTCTTCTGGGTCGTGCCACGCGGGATCCAGGGGCTGAACGGTTTCAGCGGCGCGCTCGCGCTTGCCTGCCTGATGTTGCCGATCGTCGTGCGTTCGTCGGAGGAGATGCTTCGCCTCGTGCCGCAGAACCTTCGCGACGCAAGCTCGGCGTTGGGCTCGAGCACCAGCAGAACGACGATGCGTGTCGTCCTGCCGAGCGCTGCGCCCGGCGTGATCAGCGGATGTCTCTTGGCGGTGGCTCGAGCCGCGGGTGAGACCGCACCGCTGCTGTTCACGATCGGCGCTGCGAAGGCGACCAACTGGAGCGTCTTCGGCGGCACCAACACCTCGCTGTCGATGCAGATCTACGGCAACGCCAAGGAAAGCTTCGTCAACGCCCAACAGCGAGCGTGGGGCGCGGCGCTCACGCTGATCGCTCTCGCCTTCCTTTTCACCGTATGCGCCCGAGTGCTCTCGGCACGACTAGCCAGGACGAGGTAGAAAGTGACCGGGAACATGACCGACAGCGCCCCTCAGCACCCGCTCGAAGCGTTCGAGCAGAGAGAGCACGCAATGACCGAGACCAGCGAGACGTCGACGACTCCGGTCGACGACCACGCCGCGCCATCCTCGGTCTTCGACGTCGACGACCTCGCCGTGTACTACAGCAACTTCAAGGCGGTTCGCGATGTCACGTTGAAGATCCGGCCGAACGAGATCGCCGCGTTCATCGGACCCTCCGGCTGCGGCAAGAGCACGGTGTTGCGCTGCTTCAACCGGATGAACGACACGATCCTGGGCGCCCGCGTCGAAGGCTCCGTCAAGTATCACGGCGTCGATCTGTACGGTTCCAACGTCTCGGCAACGCAGGTCCGCCGTCACATCGGCATGGTGTTCCAGAAGCCCAATCCGTTCCCGAAGAGCATCTACGACAACGTCGCGTACGGGCCGCGGATCGCCGGCTCGACGAAGAAGAGCGACCTCGACGACGTCGTCGAGAAGTCGCTGCGTGGCGCAGCACTGTGGGACGAGGTCAGCGACCGCCTCAAGTCGTCGGCACTGGGGCTGTCCGGTGGTCAGCAGCAACGCCTGTGCATCGCCAGAGCGCTCGCGGTCGAGCCCGACGTGATCTTGATGGACGAGCCGTGCTCGGCTCTCGATCCGATCGCGACCGCACGCATCGAAGACCTGATGCACGAGATGAAGTCGACGTACACGATCGTGATCGTCACGCACAACATGCAACAGGCGGCCCGCATCAGTGACCGCGTCGCGTTCTTCACGACCGAGGTCTCTTCGACCAGCGACCGTCGCACCGGCGTGCTGGTCGAGTTCGGACGCACGTCGAAGATGTTCTCGAACCCGTCGGACGAGCGCACCGAGGCCTACGTGACGGGTCGGTTCGGCTGACCTGAGCTCGGCACCGCGCCTGGCGGCGAATCCAGCGGATTACGGTTGCCGACGTGACGACCGGAGTTGATGCGCACCAAAATCCGATGACGGCAGACATAGCAACGATCGAGTTGTACGACCGGGCGATCGACCGGTTCCTGCGTTTTCATCCCGACGTGGTCGCGCTGGCCGGCGCACTGTCGCCGGATGGCGAGCGCGCGGCTCCGATGGCGTCCGCTCTGCTCGCCTACCTCCACCTGATGAGCACCGACGCCGGCGACGTGCCGGTGGCGCGAGCCGCCGTCGATGCGCTCGGGTCGGCACATCCGAACGAGCGCGAGCGCGCCCACGGACGCGCGATCGAGGCGTGGATCGCCGGCGACTGGCACGGCGCCGCTGTGCTGCTCGACGATCTCCTCACGATGTGGCCGACAGACCTTCTGGCGTTGATGATCGGCCATCAGCTCGACTTCTTTCTGGGCGATGCCGCGAACCTTCGCGACCGACCGATCCGAGCGCTGCGCGAGCTCGAGCCGGATGATCCGCACATCGACTTCGTCCGCGGGATGGCTGCGTTCGGGCTGGAGGAGGCGGGTCATTACGGGCAGGCGCTCGACATCGGGCTAGGCGCGGTCGAGGCCAACCCTGACGATGTCTGGGGAATCCACGCAGTCGTTCACACGTACGAGATGCAAGGACGGATCGATGACGGGATCAGGTTCATGTCGGATGGCGTCGCTCAATGGCGGACCGGCAACCTCTTCACCGTGCACAACTGGTGGCACCTCTCGCTGTATCACCTCGAGGCCGGCCAAACTGATCGCGCGCTCGACATCTACGACGCGGAGATCCATCACGCCGGATCCGCCGGCGCGCCGATCGAGATGGTCGATGGAGCCGCACTCCTGTGGCGGTTGGTGCTCGATCGCGCCGACACAGGTGATCGCTTCGGGCCGTTGGCCGATGCGTGGGCACCGAAGCTGGAAGGAGCCTCGTGGTACGCCTTCAACGACCTTCACGCGGTGATGGCCTTCGCCGGCGCGGGACGGCTCGACGACATCCGCAGTGTCATCGAACAGCGCGCCGCGTGGCTCGAGCAAGCGACCGGCAGCAACGCGCGGATGACCGCCGAAATCGGGTTGCCGGCGTGTCGCGCGGTGCTGGCGTTTGCCGAGGAACGCTATGACGACGTGATCAGCGAGCTCATGCCGATCCGGCGCGACCTCCATCAGTTCGGTGGCTCGCACGCGCAACGCGACGCGTTGCAACGAACGTTGCTCGAGTCGGCATTGCGCTCCGGCCGTTACGGGCTGGCCCGTTCGTTGGCATCCGACCGCCTCGGCGTGCGCGAGTCGAGCGTGTACGCATGGACTCAGCGGGCGCGGGCGCTACGAGGACTTGGTTCGGATGCTGCGGCCGCGGCGGCCGATCAACAGGCCGGCGCGCACCGCAGTCGGTTCAGCGCCGCCTGACGGGGCCCGTCGCCCCGGCCGGCGTCAGCAACTCAGGACGCCGTGGCCTCGACGACGTCGTTGTTGGTCCTTCCGTTCTGGGACTGCCCACCGCTGTCGAGCGATGTGGCACCGCCGTTGACAGCGACCTGGATCCGGCGCGGCTTGGCCTTCTCGGCGACGGGAATCGTCACTGTCAGCACGCCGTGCTCGTACGTCGCGTGCATCCGCTCGGCGTCGAGCCCGTCACCGAGCAGCAGTTGCCGCTGGAACGTGCCGTGCACCCGTTCGGATGCGAGCAGCTGATCACCCTCGACGGGCCGCCACGAGCGCTCGGCCGAGACCGACAG
>DASWRR010000532.1:0-6238 GCA_036403055.1 Ilumatobacteraceae bacterium
AGCCAGTGCTGGATGTCGAAGAGGGCGAGCATGGGACCGAGTAGCTCAGCGTGTGGTCGGATTCATGATCGACCCGGCCTTGCGGTTCGAGAAGATGACGGCGCCGATGAGGACTGCGAGCGCAGCAGCAGCGATCGAGAAACGGGCGCCGTCGTTGTCGCGCAGGCTGATGATGGCCGGCAGGATCAACAGCGACACGAGGTTCATCACCTTGATCAACGGGTTCAACGCCGGACCAGCGGTGTCCTTGAACGGGTCACCGACGGTGTCGGCGATCACCGCGGCGCGATACGGATCGCTGCCCTTGCCGCCGTGGTGGCCGTCCTCGATGTACTTCTTCGCGTTGTCCCACGCGCCACCCGAGTTCGACAGGTAGTTGGCCATCAACTGACCGACGAGGATGACGGCTGCGAGGAAGGCGCCGAGTGCGAAGAAGTTGATGCCGAAGCCGACGATCACCGGTGTCAGCACTGCGAGCAGGGCCGGTGTGGCGAGCTCACGAAGCGATGCCTCGGTGCAGATGTCGATGACGGGCCCGTACTCGGGCAGCTTCTCGCCCTTCATGATCTTGCCGTCGGCGAACTGCTTGCGAACCTCTTGCACGACGACGCCGGCCGTTCGGCCGACCGCGCGAATCGCGAGGGCGCTGAACATGAACGGAACGGCGCCACCGATGAGGAGGCCGATGAAGACCTTCGGATCGGCGACGTTGATCGGCAACAGGTCGAAGACGCCGCGTGACGTCTTGAGGGCCGCGTCGATGACGCTCTGCGGTTGCGTCTCGTTGACTGCGGTCTCGATGAAGCTGGCGAACAGCGCCACCGCCGCGATGACCGCTGACCCGATGGCGAAGCCCTTCGTGACGGCCTTCGTCGTGTTACCCACGGCATCGAGGCTGACCATGATCCGCTCGGGCTCGCCGTGGAACTCGCCACTCATCTCGGCGATGCCGGCGGCGTTGTCGCTGACCGGGCCGAAGGTGTCCTCCGACACGATGATGCCGGTCGTCGCGAGCATGCCCATGCCGCAGAGAGCGACGAGGTAGAACGAGAACTGCAGGTTGCCGCCGCCGAGCGCGAGGGCTGCACCAAGGGCGATCGCAATCGCGAGCACCGCGTACACGGAGCTCTCCATTCCGCTGGCCGTGCCGGCGAGGATCGCGGTGGCGGGGCCGGTCTCGGCCGCCTCGGCGATCTCTTGCACCGGTGAGTGGTGCGTCGCTGTGTAGTACTCCGTGAGCCGGCTGATGAGCTGAGCAAGCACGAGCCCGATGGCCACCGCACCGAAGCACTTCCACCCCGCATTGCTGCGATCGTTGCCGACGTAGATCAAGGCGACGAGGAACGTGCCGATGAGCGTCAACGAACCAGCGACGAGAAACCCCTTGTTGATCGGCTTGAGGGCGTTCGTCTCGCCCTCCTTCGCCTTGACGAAGAAGATCCCGACGATCGAAGCGACCACACCGATGGCGCGAGCGGCGAGCGGGAAGATCAAGCCGAGCGCTGGGTTGGCGCCGATGGAGTTGAACGCGGCGACACCGAGGATGATCGAGGCGACGAGTGTGACCTCGTAGCTCTCGAACAGGTCGGCAGCCATACCCGCGCAGTCACCGACGTTGTCGCCGACGTTGTCGGCAATCGTCGCGGGGTTGCGCGGATCGTCTTCGGGGATGCCCGCCTCGTCCTTGCCGACGAGGTCGGCGCCGACGTCGGCCGCCTTCGTGAAGATGCCACCGCCGACTCGCAGGAAGAGCGCGAGCAGCGACCCGCCGAAGCCGAAGCCGACGAGGATCACCGACGACGTGTTCTGGAACAACGCAATGATCGCGGTCGCACCGAGCAGACCGAGACCGACGGTGAACATGCCGGCGACGCCACCGGTGCGGAACGCAACCGTCAACGCCTTCGGCATCGACCCGGTCTTCGCTGCCGCGGCCGTTCGAACGTTGCCGCGTGTGGCAAGCGTCATACCGATCAGCCCAGTCGCTCCCGATGCGAAGCAGCCGAGGATGAACGCAACGGTTCGCCACACCCCGGCGAGGCCGAAGCTCAACGCCTGGCTCCCATCCGGCTTCTTGATCGCCGTCGAGGTGAGGAAGACGATGATGGCGAGCGGCACGAGGATCATGCCGATCGTCTTGAACTGACGCCGCAGGTACGCCGATGCGCCCTCCTGGATCGCCTTCGCGATCTCCTTCATCTTCGGGGTGCCTTCGTCGTGCGCCATCACGTTCTTGGCCAGCAAGAGGCCGACGGCGATCGCGATGAGCGCCGCGCCGCCGGACAGCAACAGCACTGTCCACTCGCCGCCTTTGAGTATGAAGTCTTGGTAGCCGCCTTCGGCAGCAATCAGTGATGGCACCGGTCGTTCTCCGGGAATCTCGGGCGCGCCCAACAGGTGGGGACGCTTGGTTGGCAAACGTGGAGAGTGTAGGTACTTTGCGACGTGTCAGGCGAAAACGACACCGTCGCCGGAAAGTTCGTAGGGATCGCATTGTCGGAGTACCGTCCACGGGTGATGGCACAGGCAGTCTCCACGCGCGGCCCCGTCACTGGCACCTCCACCTCCCGCAAGAAACGGCGCAAGCCCTTCCTCTTGGACGTGTACGCAACTGCCGTCGGCAAGAAGTACGCGATGGCGATCACGGGCATCATGCTGATGGGTTATGTGTTCGCACACATGGTCGGCAACCTCAAGATGTTCTTGGGGGCGCAGGAGATCAATCACTACGGCGAGTTCCTCCGCCAACTGCTGGTTCCGATCGCGCCGCGAACGGTGGTGCTGTGGACGCTGCGAACCGCTCTGCTCGCCGCAGTCGCGATCCACATCCACGCGGCGTACGGCCTGACAGTGATCAACCGTCACGCCCGCTCGGTCAAGTATCAGAGTGAACGCGACTATCAAGCGGCCAACTTCGCGAGCCGGACGATGAGGTGGACCGGCATCATCGTGGCGCTGTGCGTCGTGTGGCACCTTGCCGATTTCACATGGGGTTGGGTGAACCCGGGCTACGTCCGCGGCGACGTGTACCGCAACGTCGACGCATCGTTGTCGCGGGTCCCCGTCGCTGCGTTGTACATCGTCGCCAACATCGCACTCGGCGTACACCTCTATCACGGCGCGTGGAGCCTGTTTCAGTCGATGGGCTGGAACCGCCCGCGGTTCAACTCGTGGCGCCGCGGATTCGCGATCGGGTTCGCCGCGCTGATCGTCGTCGGCAACGTTTCATTCCCGATCGCCGTGCTGGCCGGAATCGTAGGCAACTGACATGACCGCGACGCTCGAACCGGAAACGATGTCGGGAGTGAAGCTCGACGCGAAGATCCCTGACGGTCCCATCGAGGAGAAGTGGGACAAGTACAAGGACGACGTCAAGTTGGTCAATCCCAACAACAAGCGCAAGTTCAAGGTGATCGTCGTCGGCACCGGGTTGGCCGGCGCCTCCGCTGCGGCAACGCTGGCCGAGCTCGGTTACCAAGTCGACGCGTTCACGTTCCACGACTCGCCGCGGCGTGCCCACTCGATCGCTGCGCAAGGCGGCATCAACGCCGCGAAGAACTACCGCGGCGACGGCGACTCCATCCACCGCTTGTTCTACGACACCGTCAAGGGTGGCGACTTCCGTTCGCGCGAAGCGAACGTGCACCGGCTCGCGCAGGTCAGCGTCGACATCATCGATCAGATGGTCGCGCAAGGCGTGCCGTTCGCCCGCGAATACGGCGGGCTCCTCGACAACCGGTCGTTCGGCGGTGCGCAGGTCAGCAGAACGTTCTACGCCCGCGGTCAGACCGGGCAGCAGCTCTTGCTCGGCGCGTACCAGCAACTCTCCCGCCAAGTCGGGCTCGGCGGTGTTCGACTGTTCAACCGCGTCGAGCTCGTCGACACAGTCGTCATCGACGGCCGCTGCGCCGGCATCGTCACTCGCGATCTGATGACCGGCGCCATCCAGTCGCATGCGGCACATGCCGTCGTGCTCGCGACCGGTGGATACGGAAACGTGTTCTTCCTCTCGACCAACGCGATGGCCTGCAACGTCACTGCTGCGTGGCGCGCGCACCAGCGCGGCGCGTACTTCGCCAACCCGTGCTACACGCAGATCCACCCGACGTGCATCCCGCAAGCGGACGAGACGCAGTCGAAGCTGACGCTGATGAGCGAGTCGCTGCGCAACGACGGTCGGGTCTGGGTGCCGAAGAACGCCGCCGACAGCCGTCCCCCCGACCAGATCCCGGAAGCGGATCGCGACTACTACCTCGAGCGGTTGTATCCGAGCTACGGCAACCTGGCACCGCGCGACATCTCCTCCCGCGCGGCCAAGCGCGCCGTCGACTCCGGCCGCGGCGTCGGTCCGTTGAAGAACGGCGTCTACCTCGACTTCGCTGCGGCAATCGATCGCATCGGCTACGACACGGTCTACGAGCGCTACTCCAACCTGTTCGAGATGTACGAACGCATCACCGGCGAGAACCCGACGAAGGTGCCGATGCGGATCTATCCCGCGAGCCATTACACGATGGGCGGGCTCTGGGTCGACTACGAGCTGATGACCACCGTGCCCGGTCTGTACTGCGCGGGTGAGGCGAACTTCAGCGACCACGGCGCGAATCGTCTTGGCGCGTCCGCGCTCATGCAAGGTCTTGCGGACGGGTACTTCGTCCTGCCGTACACGCTCGGCAACTACCTCGCGCCGCTGCTGGGCAAGCCGATGCCTGGCGTCGACCATCCGCAGTTCAAGGCAGCCGAAGCAGCAGCGGCGCAACGGTTCCAGGGGTACCTCGACATCAAGGGCACTCGTTCGCCCGACTGGTTCCATCGCGAGCTCGGCAAGATCATCTGGGACTACTGCGGAATGGAGCGCAACGAGCAGGGCCTGGAGAAGGCGCTATCGGAGCTTCCCGCGTTGTACTCCGAGTTCCAGAAGGACCTTCGTGTCACGGGCGACGGCGAATCGATGAACCAGACGCTGGAGAAGGCCGGCCGCGTCGACGACTTCTTCCAGCTCGGAATGCTGATGTGCCGCGACGCGCTCGAGCGCAAGGAGAGCTGCGGCGGGCACTTCCGCACCGAATATCAGGACGACGAGGGAGAGGCAAAGCGCGACGACGAGCACTTCGCTCACGTTGCGGCATGGGAGTGGACCGGTGATCCGATGAACGCCATTCGCAACGTCGAGGATCTCGAGTTCGATGCAGTGCACCTTGCGACGCGGAGCTACAAGTGAGCGCTCACGGCAACCACCTCACCAATCTGACGCTGAAGATCTGGCGGCAGCCAGGGCCAGGTGCCGAAGGTCATTTCGAGAGCTACCGAGTCGACAGCATCAGCGACGAGGCATCGTTCCTCGAGCTGCTCGACGTGCTCAACGAACGCCTCATCAACGAAGGCCGCGAGGCCATCGCCTTCGACCACGACTGTCGCGAAGGGATCTGCGGATCGTGCTCGCTGATGATCGATGGTCAGGCCCACGGGCCGCAACGGGGCACCGCAACGTGCCAGCTGCACATGCGCAGATTCACCTCGAACCAAGAGATCGTCGTCGAACCGTTCCGCGCCACTGCGTTCCCGATCATCAAGGACCTGATGACTGATCGGGCGGCGCTCGATCGCATCGTCGAGAGCGGGGGGTTCATCACCGCACAGACTGGTGGCGCGCCGGATGCAAATCTCATCCCGATCCCGAAAGTGGTTGCCGACGCGTCGATGGACGCCGCGGAGTGCATCGGCTGTGGCGCTTGCGTCGCGGCGTGCCCGAACGGCGCGGCCAACCTCTTCACCGCCGCGAAGGTCAGCCACCTCAACCTGTTGCCGCAGGGCCAGCCCGAGCGCTACACGCGTGTCGAGGGGATGGTCGAGAAGATGGAGGAGTACTTCGGTTCGTGCACCAACCATGGTGAGTGCGAGGCGGCGTGCCCCAAGAGCATCTCCATCGACTTCATCGCGCTGATGAACAAGGACTACTGGAAGGCGAAGTTCGCGAACCGCAAAGAGCTCAGCCGCAACTGAGCCCTACGCCGCGAACATATCCGAGTGTTTCCGGCGCGCCCGGGTGGCTCGAAACACTCGGATGGCGTCAGTTCTTTCTCGGGCCGATGGCAGTGGCGTAGTTCTCGACCACCACGATCTGGCCGGAGAAGTTGTCCGTGCACTTCGATGCCATGTTGCGGGCGGCGGTGCCGGCGAGCAGGTCGACGTCGGACAGGTAGAAGTAGCCGCCGCGGCCCTTGACCGGTTTGCCGAT
>DASWRR010000533.1:0-3146 GCA_036403055.1 Ilumatobacteraceae bacterium
GAGCTGATCTACGCCCGGCACCCGCGCGGTTTCGCCCTGTGCTCGATGCGCAACCCGATGCTGTCGCGCTACTACATCCAGTGCACCGCCGACACCGATGCATCCTCATGGACCGACGACGAGTTCTGGGACGAGCTTCGCCGGCGCATCCCCGAGGACGCCGCGTCGACACTGGTGACAGGACCCTCGATCGAGAAGCTGGTGACTCCGCTGCGGAGCTACGTGGCAGAGCCGATGCAGTGGGGCCAGCTGTACCTCGCCGGCGATGCTGCCCACATCGTGCCACCGACCGGCGCGAAGGGGTTGAACCTGGCGTTCTCCGACGTGCACTACCTCGCGGATGCGTTGATCGAGCGCTACACGACCGGCTCGACGACCGCACTCGACGGCTATGGCGCGAGGGCGTTGCGGCGGGTGTGGAAGGCGGTTCGCTTCTCGTGGTGGATGACCACGATGTTGCACACGTTCGACGACGCCGGCGAGTTCGAACGCCGGATGCAGGAGACCGAGCTCGACTACCTCGCGACTTCGATCGCTGCGCAGACCGCGATGGCGGAGAACTACACGGGTCTGCCGTTCTGAATTGACTACCGTGCACTTTTGATGGGCGACTACGACGCAGGCGCACGCATACGCACCGAGGTGCTCGGCCGAGAACACGTCGAACGTTCGGCTGCCAACACCACGGATCTGGACCGACCGTTCATCGACTGGATCACGGCCAACGTCTGGGGCGATCTGTGGGCGGACGAGACGCTCGACAGGAAGACGCGCAGCATGATCACGATCGCGATCCTCGCTGCGCTCGGTCGTGACGAGTTGGCGCTGCACCTGCGCGCCTCCACGACAACAGGAGTGAGCGACGACGAGCTCGCCCAAGTCCTGCAGCACGTCGCGATCTATGCCGGCGTACCCGCCGCCAACCATGCCTTTCACACCGCACGATCGGCTCGGCACACATGACGCAGACGTACATGCCGCGGGCGCCGGGCGACCATCCGCCCTTCCTCTACTCGGACTACCGGTCGACCGTGAAACGCGCGCCGACACACGACCTGTTGTCCATCGTGCAGACACTGACCGAGACGACAGGACCCGGACCTGCGTGGGCCGAACTCAGCGTCGACGATTCGGATCTCACGACCAACGCCGGAACCGGCGGCGAGGCGATCGGCCAGCGCAGCATCATCACGGGCCGCGTGCTCGACGAGAACGGTAACGGACTGCCTGGGACGTTGATCGAGGTGTGGCAGGCGAATGCCTGCGGTCGCTACCTGCACTGGCGTGAATCCGCCTTCCCGGCTCCGCTCGACCCGAACTTCTTGGGCGTCGGCCAGTTCCGAACCGACAGCAACGGCGAGTACCGGTTCCTCACGATCAAACCGGGCCCATACCCATGGGGCAACCACCCGAACGCATGGCGACCGGCGCACATCCACTTCTCACTGATGGGGCCGTCGGTCGCGACTCGGCTGGTGACCCAGATGTACTTCCCCGACGATCCGCTGTTCGATCTCGACCCGATCTTCCAGTCCGTGGCGGAGGACAATCGTTCGTCTCTGATCGCGGAGTACGACCACTCCGTCACGATGGAGAACTGGGCACTCGGCTATCGATGGGACATCGTGCTGCGCGGCACGAGCGCGCCGCTGTGAGCACCGCCGCGATGCGTCAGACGCCGTCCCAGACGGTCGGCCCGTACTTCACGATGCGCCTCTCCGCGGAGGGTGAGAACGTGCTGTCGAGTCCCGAGTCGTCGGGCCAACGGATACGCATCGAAGGGCGAGTTTTCGATGGTGATCGACAGCACATCGAGGACGCTCTGCTCGAGGTGTGGCAGGCGGACAGCGCCGGCCGGTATCACCATCCGGGCGATGATCGGTCGGACGTCCCGTTGGATCCTGCGTTCACCGGATTCGGCCGTTGTGCGACCGATTTCAAGACCGGCGCGTACTCGTTCCTGACGGTGAAACCTGGGCAGGTGCCGCATCCGAACGGAGGTATGCAAGCGCCGCACATCAGCGTCACGATCCAGGCCCGTGGCATGTTGAACCCCACGTTCACCCGTATCTACTTCGACGACCAGACCGCCGCCAACGATGCCGATCCTGTCCTGCAAAGCGTGCCGCCGTCGCGCCGGCCGACGCTGATCGCGACACGCGACAGCGACGACGAGTCGTCGGTACCGACGTACCGGTTCGACATCCGCTATCAGGGCGACGACGAGACCGTCTTCTTCGACGTGTGAGATGAACCACTCGTCCGCCACCTCTGAGAGTTCCACGAGCATTCGATGACGATGTATCCCGGATTCTCGACCGACCGCATGGACGCGATCTTCGATCTGCAATCCCGCGTCGCGGCGATGAGTGCCGTCGAGGCGGCCGTTGCCGACGCTCAGGGCGCGCTCGGCGAGATCCCTGCAGAAGCCGCTTCGGAGATCGCTGCGGCGTGCGCGGAGCCGGTCTCCGTCGACATCCTCGCCGACGGATGGCATGTCGGCACGCCGGTGCTCGGGCTGCTCGACGCGCTCCGATCGCGACTGCCGGCGAGCACTCGCGAGTTCCTGCACCGCGGTCTCACGACGCAGGACGTGGTCGACACCGCGTCGATGATCATGGTTCGCGCCGCACTCCACCATCTCGCCGAACTGGCTGCTGCAGCCGCATCGTCGTTGCGCACGATCATCGCAACGTCGGGGGATGTGGCGACGCAGGCGCGCTCGTTCCTGCAGCCCCTCGACGTGACGACCGTCGGTTTCAGGACCGCGCGCTGGCTCGATCAACTCGACCAGGCTCGCGGGCGAGTCGCGTCCGCGGCGACACCGGTGCAGATCGGTGGTCTCATCGGCGATCGAATCGGGATGGACGCGGGCCTCCCCGACGCGATCGCGGCGCGGCTCGGGCTCGATCCATCGCGGCCGTGGCACACGGACCGCTCCCCCGTCGTCGCGGTCGTCGCGGTGTGCACCGATCTGGCGCGATGGGCCGACAAGGTGGCGGGCGACATCGCCCAGTTGGTGCAACTGGGTGAGATCACAACCCGTGCCGGGGGTTCGTCGGCCGCTGTCGGAAAGCGAAATCCCATCGACGCGATGAGAGCGTCGGCCGCTGCGCAGGCGTGCGCCGGTGTCGCGACCGTTGTCA
>DASWRR010000534.1:0-4850 GCA_036403055.1 Ilumatobacteraceae bacterium
TTCAGGATTTCAGAGAGACCATCGTTCGCGGTGCCCGGCAACAGCGGATCGAACGGCACGAGTCCGACGACTTGGCGCACGACCGACGCGGACATCTGCTGATTGAACGCGCCCGTCGTTTCGTAGACCGTCATCGTGGCGAACGGTGTCTTGCCATCGAGGTCGTTCTGCGACACCGCGCCCTTCTGCGGCGACACGACCGACTTGGACAGCACCTTGGCGTCGCTCGTCGCTTGCAGCAGCGGATCCTTGATCGCATCGGACAGCAGGACGTCGTGCCACGAGTTGGGAACGCGCAGGTACACCTTCTCGTCGCGGTTGGCGAGGAAGCGGCTGTTCGACGACCCACAGGACGCCAGGACAAAAAGCGCTGCCAACACCGAACCCCAGCGCCGTCCGATGGAAACGATCTGCAAGTCTCCCTCATTCCCGATTGTCTTCACAACCGTTCGGAGCCCTAAATGGGCCAGATTGCCCAGTGACTACCCCATTTTGGACCAGCGATTGCACGAAACAGACGTCAGGGACGCAGGTCGAGCTCCGCGAACCCCGTCTCGACGTCCACGACATGATGCACGGGGTCGTGGAGGATGTACCGACCGAACGACTCGACGGTGAAATGCGCGCCGTCGCTGCGCAGCCCCGGCCGACGCCATTGGTCCGTCTCGACCGTCGCGTAGAGGTCCGCGAACGCTCCGGCAGCGACGACCAACTCCGCCGCGACCACCCCCGGATCCTGCAGGTCGTAACGATCCGTCACTGCGGTCTCGTCCTGATCCCAGTTCTCGAAACGGGGGTCGTCCTCGCGGAGCATCCGGTCCAAGCGGTAGTGGCCGAGGCGGAAGACGTCGCGCACATGGCAGCCGTACTCCAGGGCGGACCAGCGATCGTCGCGCGGGCGCTGCGTCGCTCGCGGGTCGGCGAGCAGCGCCGGCCACTGTTGGCCGCACGCCCGCGCCCGTGCGGCGATCTCGTGCGCCGGGAAGGAACGCGTGTCGAACCCGCACTCCTCGCATGGACGCTCGAGCACCCATGTCCAGTTCTTGGTCTCCGGTTCGATGGCCACGCCGCTCAACGTAATTCGATACGTCGCTACAACTCGTGCTCGGCCAGTTCACGGAACTCGTCGGGCACCGACACGTGCTCGGACAGCACGACACCGGCGTAGCCGACCGCGGATCGCCCGAATCGCTTTCGTACTGCGTCGATCGAGTGATCGACCGCCCATCGCGCTGCCCCGATTCGAGAACCGGGACGTTCCGCCTCGTCCGGCAGGATCGGTAGCTCGAGTTGCAGCACCGGTTGATCGACGAGGTTCGAAACGGAGATCGCCAGCAACGAGATCTGCATCTCGTCGGGATGGTCGGTGAGCGCCTTGTAGACCAACGTTTCGGCGATCTCGGTGAGCGTGAGCGTCGCGGAGATCGGCTGCGGACCGGTGTGTGACCGGGTGATGGCACGCATGTTCGCGAACCGGACGCGCACCGTGATCGTTCGCCCGGCGCGGTGCTTTGCACGAAGACGGCCGGCGACGCGATCGGAGAGATGGCCGAGCACCGAGCGAATCAGTTGCGGTGAGATGTCGCGACGACCGAAGCCCGATTGCGCGCCGACCGAGCCGGCCCGCGGCTGTGCGTGCACACGACGTTGATCCTCGTTCGCCGCGAGTGCAACAACCTTTCCGCCGAGGGCGCGCCCGAGAAGATCTCGAATGGCGCCGTCCGGCGATGCCGCGAGTTGCCCGATGCTGCGAATGCCGCGCTCGGCCAGGCGTTGCTGTGTCACCGGGCCGACGCCCCAGATGAGGCCGACCGGAAGCGGGTCGAGGAACGAACGTTCATCCGCTGGATCCACGACGACGAGCCCGTCCGGTTTGGCGACCTGCGAGGCGATCTTCGCAAGGTGCTTCGTGCGCGCCGCGCCGACCGATATCGGCAGACCGATCTCGGTGCGCACTCGCGAGCGGATGCGCTCGCCGATCACGTCGGGTGGCCCGAAGAGGTGGACGGATCCGGAGACGTCGAGGAAGGCCTCGTCGATCGAGATTCGTTGGACGAGGGGTGTGAAGTCGTGGAGGACCGTCATCACTTGATCGGCCAGTCGCTGATACTCCGAGAAGTGTCCGTGCACGAACTCGAGGTCGGGGCACAGACGTTTGGCGCGCCAGCCCGACATGCCGCCTTGCACGCCGAACCGCTTCGCCTCGTACGACGCGGCGAGTACGACCCCGCCGCCGACCGCGATCGGCCTCCCGCGCAGCGACGGATCCAACAGCTGCTCGACCGACGCGTAGAACGCGTCGAGGTCGGCGTGGAGGATCGTCGCACCGGCGGACACCGGCTCGACTGTAATCGAACGTGTGTTCGAATACTAGAGGGCGGCGGGCGTTGGCGTGTCGCGCCGGCTGCGGGCAGCGACCGTCCGCGCCAAGATGCCGAGCGTCGCGCGCAACGCGGCCTCGGAGATGATCGGGAAGATGTCCCGTTCTTTCCACACCGGGTGGATCGTCGACCAGTCGTAGTAGGAGGTGACGAGCGTGCCGTCGCCGACCGGCTCGAGCGTGTACCCGTAGATGTGTCCGATCGGCGGAGTGATGACGCCCGTGATGCCCCACGCGATCTCGCGGTCGGGGACGAACTTCGTGATGGTCACCGTGACGTCGTAGAGGCCGAGTGGGTAGTCGTTGAGCGCTTCGCGGTCCATGTGCACGACGAAGGTGTCGCCGACCGCCTCTACGGGATCGCCGGTCGCGTCCATCAACATCCCCGAGCTGTCGATCGCGACGTGACCGTGGGGGTCCGACAACACCGCGAAGATCGCGCTCGCGTCAGCCGGAATCGTGCGTTGCACCTCGAACCGTTCGATCGTCATCGAGTCATCCTGGCACGGTCGGGTCCGGCTAACTGTGTGGCACCGCTCTGCGAGGGTGGGGTCATGAGGTCGGAGGAGGTGTGTGCGCTTGTTGGGCGGGTCGTGGCGGTGGACGCCGGCTGCGTCTCGTGGGGTGTGTTGCAGGCCGCGTTGGATGATGTTCGCCGGTTGCGGGGCTACAACCGCACCAAACTGCACCACATCAACTGGTGGCGACACGGCGGACTGACCGACCTCGACAACATGTTGCCGTTATGCGAACGACACCACCACAAGATCCACAACAACGGATGGACCATCACCCTCGGAACAAACCGCGAGCTGACCCTCACCCTCCCCGACGGACAGACCATGACCACCGGACCACCCAACCGACACGCCGCATGACTGCGGCGACGAGCGGAGGCGTCACCTCCCTTATCGGCACGTGTCGCGCAGACCTTTAGCGATTTTCCGAAATTCTTTTTTCGGCAAACGAAGGCCGGCCACGGGCCTCGCGCCCGAGGTACGTTCGAGACGTGGACTGCAGCGCGATCGACGTGCACGACGCCCTACCGGAGATGCTCGGCGCAGTGCGCGAGCTGATCCTGCGGGGACTGGCCGAGCACTGGGGCGAAGTCGATGCGTCGTTGAATCGCGACGTCGACGATCTTGCGGCTGGTCACCCAGGGAGTCGGACGCTGGTTGCGTGTCACGAGGGCAGGGTGGTCGGGACCGGCACAGTGGTGCGTTGCGGTGACGGGTGTGCGGAGATCGTGCGCATGTCCGTCGATGCGAAGTGGCGCCGGTCGGGTGTTGGCCGCCGATTGGTCGACGACCTCGTCGAGGTGGCTCGATCCTGGCGATCGAGACGCGTCGTGCTCGAGACATCGGCGCACTGGATGGAGGTGGTCGCGTTCTATGAACGCTGTGGGTTCGTGCTCACACATCACCGCGAGGACGAGTTCGGCGTCGACGCCTGGTTCGAGAAGCGACTCGACGACGCCGGGGAGGGCAGCGGCGCGTGCAGCGGCCGAGCGATCGAATAGACCGGTCGACAGCGAAGCGACATCGTTACGATCAATCGGTGGGTCTCGTCCTCGCCGGTATCGGCGTTCTGGTGTTCAGCTTCAGCTTGCCGTTGACGAAGATCGCCGTTCGAGGCCTCGACCCGACCGTTGCCGCCGTCGGTCGCGCCGCAGTGGCGAGTGTGTTCGCGTTGATCGCGCTGCTCGTCGTCAAACCGCCGCGACCGTCGAAGGCGCAAGTCGGCCGGCTGATCTTCGTGGTGGGCGGTGTGATCTTCGGGTTCCCGATCCTCATCGCCTACGCGCTGCGACACACCGCAAGCCTTCACGGTTCAGTCGTCAACGGACTGCTGCCGCTCGCCACGGCGGGGCTCGCCGTCCTGCGCGCCGGCGAGCGTCCGTCGTCGTCGTATTGGGCGTGCAGCGCGGTCGGGTTCACGGCGGTCGTCGCGTACGTCGTCCACGAAGGTGGCGGCACGCTGCACGCCGCAGACGCACTGTTGATCCTTGCGGTCCTCGCGGCAGCGATCGGGTACGCCGAGGGTGCGCTGCTGTCGAGACAGTTGGGTGGATGGCAGGTGATCTGTTGGGCGCTCGTCCTCGGCGCGCCGCTGACCTGGACGGTGACGATCATCGCGGCGAGCCGCACCGGTCTCCATGCGACCGCGCCGCAGTGGGCAGCGTTCGGATACACCGCGGTGTTCTCGATGTTCCTCGGATTCTTCGCGTGGTACGCCGGCATGGCGCGCGCTGGCATCGCCAAGGCCAGCCAAGTGCAACTTGCCCAACCCGCGCTGTCGATGGTGTGGGGTTGGCCGCTGCTCGGCGAGCATCTCTCGCCTGCTGCGATCGTGACGATCGCCGTCGTCCTCGGCGCCGTCGTCGTCGGCCGGAACGCTGTCGTGCGAACCGCTCAACCGATCCCCGCGATCGCGCGAGATGCCACACTGATGTGATGCCGTACAACTCCAC
>DASWRR010000535.1:0-2200 GCA_036403055.1 Ilumatobacteraceae bacterium
GGATGGGGAACGCCGTCAGCACGTCGCGGTCGGCAAGTGCCTTGATGAGCGGTGCCGGTACGCCGAGAGCGACGAAGTCGGTGATGTAGTCCTTGGGCGCAACCGCTTCGGTTGCGGGGGTCGGGACGGAGGCCGAGGAGAACATCGGCTCGGCGGCGCGAGTGGAGCGTTCGCCGCCGGTGCGGCGGCCGCCGTTGCGACGGCGCGCGCCGCGGTTGCTCGAAGTGGGTGTGGTCATTTGGGGGATTCCTTCTTGGTGTGTTGGCCGTGGATGCAAAGACCAACAACTCGCTGGAATCACTGTGCGCTCGAAGCGCTGCACTCGACCGCGGGACACGTCTTCGTGGCACCGCCGTCGAACAGACTATCGCTGAACTGGCGAAACAGGGCGGATGCTCAGCTCAGTGGCTCGACCCGGACGGTGTCGACGGGGTCAAGACCCAGCATCGGTCGGTGGATCCGCGTGTACGGGATCTGCGACATGTCGAGGGTCGCGCTGCCGGGACCGTCGCAGCGAATGACGCGTGCGGCGATCGGCGCGAAGCCGCCCATGAAGTGCTGCATGCTCTTGACCACGACGATGTGCCGGCGGGCGAGGTCGATGCCGTGCTCGGTGAAGCAGTGCGGACTGAACACCTGTTGTCGCCGTGAGGCCAACACCACGTCGATCCCGCCGATGCG
This sequence comes from Ilumatobacteraceae bacterium, assembly GCA_036403055.1. Classification (GTDB taxonomy): domain Bacteria; phylum Actinomycetota; class Acidimicrobiia; order Acidimicrobiales; family Ilumatobacteraceae; genus JAENVT01. The sequence continues at coordinate 682 of DASWRR010000535.1, forward strand.
GACGGCTGCGGTCCTCCCGAGCGGCTCGCGCGCCGGACCCTGCCCGAACAACGCCTGCTTCGCGTCGTCGCGAACCGAGATCACCTCCGCGACGGCGTCGAGCGGTTGACCCGAGAGGCGACCTGCCTTGCCGCCGATGCGCAGCGGCAATCGCGCTCCGAGACCGGCGTCGTGACAGACGCGCACTGCCATCGGGTCCCAGATCATCCCGAGCGTCGCGTCCGCGACGTCGCGCTCGACCAGCTCACGAAGGATGTACGTGGAATCACTTGCCGCGCCGGCGCCGGCATTGTCGCTTCGATCGGCGATGACCACCGGTCCCACAGGCGAGCGCAGTGCCTCGTCGATCGCCGCGGTGACTCCGAGGCCGGTCCACGTGTTCGCGAGGATGACGGCCAGGAAGTCGTCGGCGACTTCTTCGGCGATTGCGTCGGCGAGGTCCGCGTCGTCGTCCGTCGTGACCACCACCGAGGCACCCATGAATGGCGAGTCGGATCCCTCGAAGCCGTGGTTCAGGGACACCATGAGCACGTTCGGACGAGCTTGCACATCGCGCGTCCGCGCCACGAGCGAGCGCATCGGCTCGTCCGGCGTCGGAAACACACCGGACGCCGGAATGCGCCGTGCCCGAGTGACCGGTCGGGCGGATCCGTTCGCGATCCTGCACAGCACCGGCAACATCTCCGATGCCCGTTCGGCGTAGTCGATGTGCGGGTACTCGCGGCATGAGACGGTGAGGTCAGCCGCCGCACACATTGCCGCCGTCACGTTCGCGTGAAGGTCGAGCAGCAAACCGATCGCCACACTTCGCCCGACGATCTGGCGGGCAGCGCCGGCGAGCGCGCCCTCGCAGTCGTCGATCGAATCGGCCATCTGCGCGCCGTGGAGGCACAGCAGCACGACGTCGACCTCGCTCGCTTCACGGAGCCCGCCCAACACTTCGTCGGCGATCGTGCGCCACGCCGTCGCGGCCGCGGGCGAGCTCGGTTCGGCGTTGAAGAACGGACCCGCGATCACGTCCAAGTTCTGCTGGCTCGCGAGCCGGCACGCCTCGCCGTATCCGAAGCCGTCTGCCCCGTAGGGGTCGTCGGCGTTCCAGTCCCATCGCTCGAACGATCGGAAGGATGTCGGAATCGGCGAGAACGAGCTCGACTCGTGTTGTACGCCGGCGATGTAGATCCGCATCGGCGCGGAACCGTAGCAACTGCTTCAGGGTGTGAACTGCGGACGCCAGTCCGTCGACCCGAATCCGAACCCAGCCGCCTCGATCGCTGCGCCGACTTGGAACGTGCTGGCGTCCTCGTATGTTCTGCCGACCACTTGGACGCCGGTCGGGACGCCGTTGGTCGCTCGTCCTGACGGCACTGCGAGTACCGGACACCGGCTGAAGACGTTGAACGGCACCGTCATCATCCCCATCACGTGGTGGGGCATCGTGGTGCCGCCGATCATCAACGGTTCGTCGACGTACGAGTTGCCCGCCTCGAGACCAGTGGTCGCGTTCGTCGGACACAGCAGC
>DASWRR010000536.1:0-13060 GCA_036403055.1 Ilumatobacteraceae bacterium
GGTCTGGCCGTCGACGCCGCCAGAGAGGTTGCTGCGGCGTTCATCGTCAAGGGCTTGCGTACCGGTGGCGACTTCGAGGTCGAGCAGCAGATGGCCCACACCAACCACGCGGTCAGCGGAGTTCGGACGGTCTATCTGCCCTGCAAGCCGGCGCTGGTCTCGATCAGCAGCAGGTTCATCCGCGAGATCGCGCAGTACGGCGGCGACGTATCGGCCCTCGTTCCGCGCCCGGTGGCGGCCCAATTGTCCCGTGTGCATCCACGCGACGAGGTGTTTTGAGGCCTATCTTGGCTGCGGGAATGACGTACGACGACAAGAACGACGAGTTCGAAGACGACGAGGAGTTCGACGATTCCGACGCCTTCGTGCGGAGCACGAACGGCTACGTCGGCGACGCCGAAGCCTTGCTGCGCCGGGCGATCGACATCATCGCGTCTGCGCCGACCATGCCGCTGTCCTCGTCGCCGCGCATCGACCGCGACGAGATCATCGAACTGTTGGAGGAGTCGCTGCACCGACTGCCGGGCGAGATGCGCCAGGCGCGTTGGATGATCAAGGAGCGCCAAGAGTTCGTCTCCAAGACGCGACGTGAGGCGGATGAGCTGCTCGAAGCCGCACGAGTGCAGGCCGAGCGCATGGTCCAGCGCACCGAGGTCGTCAGGGCGGCCGAGACGCGGGCCCGTCAGATCAGCGAAGCCGCCGATGCCGACTCCCGCCGGCTACGTCACGAGACCGAGGACTTCCTGGATCAACGGCTCGGCAGCTTCGAGATCCTCCTCGACAAGCTCCAAAAGACCGTGCACGCTGGGCGTTCGCGATTGTCGATCGGTGCGCACCGGGCCGACGACGTGGTCGAGGAAGACGACCCGACGAAGGGCTTCTTCGACCAGGATCGGTGAACCACCAACACCGTTAACCTGGATGCCATGTCGAATCCGTTGTTGATCAACGCTGCTGAACTTCTGCGCCGCCCTGGCTCCGAACGACGCCTCGCGTTGCAGGCAACCATCGCCGACCTGGGTATCGATGACCCGCGGTTCGACGCGGATGCGACGGTCGACGTGTCGCTGCGCCTCGAATCTCTGACTGACGGCATCGTCGTCGACGGGACGATCACGGCGCCATGGTCGGACGCCTGCCGCCGATGCCTTGCGCCGGCGAGCGGCGCGGTCGAATCGGAAGTCGCCGAGCTGTATCAGCTGGTGGTCACCGACCCCGACGCGTTCGAGATCGTGGGTGATCAGATCGACCTGGTACAGATGGTCCGCGAGAACCTGCTGCTCGACGCCCCGATTGCCCCCGTCTGTCGCCCGGATTGCGCCGGGCTGTGCCCGACCTGCGGAGCGGATCTCAACGCGGCGACGTGCCACTGCGAAGCGGTCGTGGTCGATCCGCGGTGGGAAGCATTGAGCCAGCTCAGGGCGAATCTCGGCGAGCAGTAGCCGCAACCGTCGCTCGAACCGCTAACCTCTCGTAGCTCGTTTCACAAGGAAGACTGCCGTGGCCGTTCCCAAGAAGAAGAAGTCGAAGATGAAGTCGCGCAGCCATCGTGCGGGTGCGTGGAAGCTCGCGGCACCGTCGCGCAGCGTCTGCCCGCGTTGCGCCGCCGCCAAGCTGCCGCACACGGTGTGCCCAGCATGCGGTTGGTACAAGGACCGCGTCGCCGTCGACGTCGGCTGATCCCAACTCGATGTTGCCGGTCGCGGTCGATGCGATGGGCGGTGATCGCGCTCCTGGCGAGGTAGTCGCCGGTGCCCGCGCTGCAGCTGCGCTCGGTATTCCGGTTGTGCTGGTCGGTCCCCACGACCTCGAGGGGCGTGGCGATCTCGACCTGATCGTGGCGTCCGAAGTGATCGAGATGCACGACGATCCGGCCAATGGTGTGCGGCGTAAGAAGGATTCGACGCTCGTACGCGCTGCCGAAGCAGTGCGCGATGGCAAGGCGTCGGCGATGGTCTCCGCCGGCAACACCGGCGCGACGATGGCGTCCGCCCTTCTGCGGATGGGGCGCATCAAAGGCGTCAGCCGTCCGGCGATTGCCACGCCGATCCCGGTGCCGGGGCACACACCGAACATCCTGCTCGACGCCGGTGCGAACAGCGAGGTGCAACCCGAGTGGCTGGTGCAGTTCGCTCAGATGGGCTCGGTGTACGCCCGGCATCGCTTCGGGATCGAGGAACCGGCCGTTGGGCTGCTCTCGATCGGCGAGGAGCCAGGGAAGGGCGACACGCTGCGCAAGGAGGCGTTCGAACTGCTGTCGAAAGCGTCTGGGATCCACTTCGTCGGCAACGTCGAGGGCCGCGACGTGATGAAGAAGACCGCCGACGTCATCGTGACCGACGGATTCACCGGCAACGTGGTGTTGAAGGCGCTCGAGGGCAGCCTCAGGGTCATCCTCACAGCGCTCCTCGAGGCGTTTGCCGCCGAGGAGCACTACAAGCCGCACGCCGACGCCTTGCTGCCGGCGCTGCTCCCTCTGTACGCGCAGGTCAGTCCGGAGACCTACGGGGGAGCGATGCTCCTCGGTGTCGAGGGTGTGTGCATCATCAGCCACGGTTCGTCGAGCTCGCAGGCGATGGTGAATGCGATCAAGCTGGCCCACGAGATGGTCGAGCACGGGTTGGTCGACGAGATTCGCAGGGCCGTCTCGGTCGCTGGTTAGGTCCGGATGCCCCGGCAGGCCCTGCACGAGGCGATATGCTCCCGCGCTGTCACAACACCGAGGAGTGTTCACCCGTGCCTGCCGAGACCGATGTCGATCAGGGTCCGCTGGACCGCAACGAAGTCTTCCAGATCGTGCGCGCGAACCTCGCCGACATCCTGGAGATCGAGCCGGCGACGATCTCCGAGGGTCAGTCGTTCGTCGACGATCTCGACGCTGACTCGCTCGCGTTGATCGAACTGGTCGAGGCATTGGAAGAAGATCTCAGCGAGCGCTCTGTCGGGTTCCGGATCGAAGACGAGGATCTCGTGGATCTGAAGACGGTCCGCGACGCGGTCGACTACGTCTACGCCCGCGTTCGGGAAGCGTGAGTACAGCCGACTTCCCCGCCGACCTCGCACCGTTGAGCCGGCGGATCGGCCACGACTTCGCAGACCCCGACCTGCTCAGGCGGGCACTGGCCCACCGCTCGTGGTGCGCAGAGGTGGGCGGGCAACCGTCCAACGAGCGGCTCGAGTTCCTCGGCGACGCCGTGCTCGGGTGGGTCATCGCCGAGATCGCCTACCGACGTCACGGCGACCTTCCGGAAGGAAAGCTCACGGACCTTCGAAAGAGTGTCGTCAACGCGACGGCGCTCGCCGAGGTGGCAGAGTCCATCGGCCTCGGCGAGTGGCTGCTGCTCGGCAAGGGAGAAGACGCGGCGGGCGGGCGGCAGAAGCCCTCGATCCTGTCGGATGCGTTCGAGGCCGTGCTCGGCGCGGTGTACCTCGACGGTGGTGTCGACGCGGCGAAGGCGCTCGTCGCGCGGTTGTTCAGCGAGCGGCTCGAGTCCGCCGCCGGCCAGCTCGACCGGTTGGATCACAAGACCGTGCTGCAAGAGCTGACCGCGCGAATGTACGACACTGCGCCCGTATACCTGCTCACAGAGTCCGGCCCCGACCACTCGAAGACGTTCAAGGCCACGGTGCTCGTCGATGGCATCGCTCTGGGCAATGGTGAAGGCAAGTCGAAGAAGCTCGCCGAGCAGCAGGCCGCGTCGCAGGCATACGACGTCCTGTCTTCAGAGGCCTGAGCAGTGCCCGAGCTACCCGAAGTCGAGACCGTGAGACGCGGCATGGTCGCGTTCCTCGTCGACCGCCGCATCGAGCGCGTCGAGGTTGGTCGCGAGCGCACGGTTCGGCGGACCTCGGCGCAGGCGTTGATCGACGGATTGACGGGTTCGACCATCACGTCGATCGGACGCCGAGGGAAGTACATCGTGTGCACACTCGACACCGGTGACGCATTGATGATCCACCTCCGCATGAGTGGTCGGGTGCTCGTGAGCCCGGCGGGTTCCGTCCGACCGGATCACACTCACGTCGTGTTGCACCTTGCGGGTACGCCGGCGCAGGAGATGTGGTTCGTCGACCCGCGCACGTTCGGGGAGATGGTCGTTTTCGATCCAGCGCTCGTCGATGCAGAGCTTCCCGAGCTCGCGCGACTCGGGATCGACCCCATCACCGACGGCCTGACCCTGGGCGAGCTCGCACTCGTGGTGCGGGCACGAGCGCGTCAGCTGAAGGCCCTGCTGCTCGATCAGCATGTGATCGCGGGAATTGGCAACATCTACTGCGACGAGATCCTCCATCGGGCCCGGTTGCGCCCCGATCGTCTCGCGAACACGCTCAAGGCCGCTGACGTGCGGCGCTTGCACGAGGCGATCCACTTCATCCTCTCGACGGCGATCGACGCGGGAGGCAGCACGCTCTCGGACACCCAGTACGTCGATGTGATGGGCGACGGAGGCACGTTCCAACTGGACCATCGCGTCTACGACCGCGCCGGCCAGCGTTGCCTGACCTGCGGCCGAGCCACGATCGTCCGCACCGTCTCGGGCGGCCGCTCGACCTGCTTCTGTCCCCGCTGCCAACGCTGACCCCGCCGGTCCGAGTTCTCCGCGATCGCGGGTTCTCCGCGGCCCGTTCCGATCTGGGTGCCAGTCTCGTCCACGACCAGGTTCACCGGTCGAGCGTGGCACCCAGATCGGTCGCGAGGAGCAATTCATCCGCTTCGCCGGCCTCGGTATCCATCCATTGGATGTGGACATGCAGCGAAGCGATCGATACGCGAGGCGCCATCGCGGGCTGTTGACGTTCGAGGAATCGGGCGTCAGCCGGCCTCGATGGAACGAGTCCGTAGCCCGCGGCGACGTGGACCGTCAACACCGCAACGTGGTCAGGCTGTATGGAGCGCGACCGACCGCAGAGATGCGGATCGAAGCGGCCGTGCTCGCTGCCGGAGACGGCGCTCTCGCTTCGCACCGCTCCGCGGCATTGCTGTGGGGAGTCGAGCGCCCCGCAACGGACCCGATCGACATCATCTTGCCGAATCGCTCCCGCCGGGCGCGCCTTCGGAACGTCGTGGTTCATCGGCCGCGCGATCTCGAACAACTCCGTCCGGTCTGGCGACTCGGTGTGGCGACCACGGATCCGTTGCGGACACTTCTCGACCTCGGGTCCGTCGACGCAACTGGCGTTGATGCAGCGTTGAGGCGGTTCGTCGTCGACGGTTACGTCACGCCGATCGCTGTGCGCGCTGCACTCGTTCGGCATTCACAACGCGGCCGCCACGGCATCGTCGCGCTGCGCAATGCGTTGGAGCGTTGGGCGCTCGGCGACAAGCCGGCGGACAGTGATCTCGAGGCAGTGATGGCGGAAATCTTCGTGCGCTTCGGGCTTCCGAGCGCGGAGTTCCATGCGATCGTCCAAGGGTATGAGGTCGATTTCTGGATCGTCGATAGCAACGTGGTCACCGAGTGCGACGGTTGGAGCGTGCACGGTGCTGACCACGATCAGTTCGAATTCGATCGGCGGCGTGACGCTGAACTGCTGGGTAAGGGGACCATCACGATGCGGGTGACATGGCGCCAGCTCGTCAGAACGCCGCGTGCCGTGGCCGGACGGATCCTCGCGACGCTCGCGGAATGGTCGCCGCACCTGCTCCCGCGACCGATCTGGGTGCCACGCTCGAGCGGTGAACCTGGTCGTGGAGGAGTGTGGCACCCAGATCGGGACGGCGGCCGGAAAACGAGCGGTGAGCGGGGCAACGGCGGAGGTCCAGGCCGGCGTGGGCGAGAGGTCATGAGGCGCGGTCGTGACGCGCGGCTATGGTCGAGAGCGCCGTGTTCTTGAAGTCGCTGACCCTCAAAGGATTCAAATCGTTCGCCGACGCGACCACCCTGCAGCTCGAGCCGGGGGTCACCGTCGTGGTCGGTCCGAACGGATCCGGCAAGTCGAACGTCGTCGATGCGATCGCCTGGGTGCTGGGCGCGCAGGCGCCGAGCGCGGTTCGTAGTCAGAAGATGGACGATGTGATCTTCGCGGGGACGGCGAAGCGGCCGGCACTCGGGCGTGCCGAGGTCACGCTGACCATCGACAACTCCGCAGGTCTGTTGCCGATCGAGTTCACCGAGGTCACGGTCGCTCGCATCCTGTTCCGCACGGGTGAGAGCGAGTACTCGATCAATGGGGTCACCTGCCGACTGCTCGACGTCCAAGAGCTGCTGAGCGACGCGGGCGTCGGCCGCCAACAGCACGTGATCGTCAGCCAGGGTCAGATCGACGCGGTGCTCAACGCTCGGCCGGAGGAACGCCGATCGATCATCGAGGAGGCTGCCGGCGTCTTGAAGTTCCGGCGTCGCAAAGAGCGCGCCGAGCGTCGGCTCGACTCGACCGAGGCAAGCCTCCTGCGCGTGCAGGATCTGCTGCGCGAGGTGCGCCGCCAGCTTCGGCCGCTCGAACGCCAGGCCGACGCAGCCCGACGCCACGGCGATCTCGTCACAGAGCTCGCCGCCCTGCAGATCCACCTTCGTGGGCGCGAGATCGCGTCGCAACGGACACGCCTCACAGCGCTTGCGGCGGAGAAGGTCGCGATGCACGAGGTCGAGCAGCAACTGCGGACCGAGCTCGCGACGCTCGATACCAGCGTCATGGGCGCCGAGGCCGAGCTGACGGCGCGCGGCGATCTCGACCTGTCCGACGAGATGGTTCGTGTCGAGCAACTGCGTGAACGCGCTCGCGGCATCGCCGCGGTGCTTGTCGAGCGGCGAAGGTCGATGGAACGCGATCGCGGCCAGCTGATGGATTCCGGCGTCGTTGCGAGCCTCGAGGCGGATGCCAACGCGCTCCGCGTCGAGCTCGACAAGGTTGCCGACGATCTCGCCCGGCTCGGCCCCGAAGCCGAAGAGGTTGCCGGCGAAGAAGACCAGTTCGGCCGCGAACGCGATGAGGCATTGCGCACGATCAACGACGTCGTGACCACCAGTTCAGCGGCGAGCGCCGCTGCCGAGGTTCGCGGTGAGCTGCGCTCGTTGCGCGCCAACGCCGATCGTGCGGAAGGTGAGCTGCAGCGGCTCCGCAGCAGAGTGGACGTCTTGCGTGAACGCATGGTGCTGCTCGACAGCAACGCCGAACGGCTTCGCGTCGAGTGCGAGCAGGCACAGGTCGCGGAGGCCGGTCTCGTGGCGGCGCTCGAGGCTGCCGAGGTTCGGCGACGCGCAGCCGAATCGGCCAGCGAGTCGTCCACCGCAGCCCGCCAGGCGGCGGCCGACGACGCCTCGCGCTGGGGAGCGCGGGCCGACGCGCTGAAGCTCGCGCTCGAGAGTGCGCGCGCCCGCGCCGGAGCCGATCACCTCGCAGGTGTCGACGACGTCCTTGGCACCTTGCTCGACCTGATCGACATCGACGCCGGTTGGGAAGCCGCCGTGGAGGCCGCGCTCGGTGAGGCGTTGGAAGCAGTCGTCGTCGCGTCACCGCAGGCGGGTCGCCGCGCGCTGGACTCGCTCCGTGCCTCGAACGTCCACGGTGCCGTCATCGCGCTCGGTGCGGCCGCAGGCGTCGCGACCAGAGCGCCGTTCGGCCTCGGTGTGCCCGTCCGGCCACACGTTCGCAGCCAGCAGGGAGGTGTCGCCGAGCTCTTGGATTCGATCATCGCGTCGGCGGTGCGCGTGCCGACGTGGGCTGACGCGATCGACGTGGCGATCGCCAATCCGCATGCGGTCGTAGTCACCGAAGACGGCGACCGGTTCGGTCCGACGGGTTGGCGCGTCGGCGTCGAAAGCGGCGGAGCGACGGCGTCCGCGCTGGAGGAAGCCCAAGAGCGATTGGGAATTGCGACCGCCGACCTCGAGCGGCGCACGCGCGCCGAAGAGGGCGCGCGCGTCGAACTCGAAGCGGCGCGATCGCGGGAGTCGCAGCTGAGTCGCGAGCTCGATGCCCACGACGCGGGGTTCTCGGCGAGCTCCGCCGAACTTGCCAAGGTGCAGAGCGAGCGACGCGACACCCACGCCGAGCTCGAGACCCTGCAGCACACCGTCACCGAGGCCGGTGAGCGACTCGACCGCGATCGCAATCGGATCGGCGAGCTGGACTCGCTCGTGCCGGCGCTCGACGCCGACGAAGCTGCGGAAGCCGAGGCGGCGAAGGCCCGCGGCGAGACTCGGGCGCGGCTCGACAGTCGCGCCGCGCTCCTGGCGAACCGTCGCCAGGACCTCGAGGTGCGCAATGCGGGGCTTCACGAACGCGAGCAGTTCCTACAACGCCGGCTGGAAGACACCGAACGTCGGCTCGAAGTCGACGTCGTTGCGCGCCAGCGCGCCGGGCAGAAGCGTCTCGAGGTCGAGCAGTCGTTGCATGCGGTCGAGAACCTCGCGGCGCTCGTTGACCGACATCGCATCGTCATCGAGACGCGTCACAACGAGCTGATGGAGATTCGTCGAAAGCAGAGCGACGAGGTCCGCGCGATCGCCCAACGGCTCGACGATCTGCGGCACCGTCGGTCTGCGGCGGAGCGGAGCCTCGACGAGAATCGCGAGCGCTCACGTCGGGTCGAGATCGACGAGGCCGAGGTGCGCATGCGCGTCGAGGGAGCGGTCGAGGCCTTGCGCCGGGATCATGATCTCGAGCCGGCGGCAGCCGAGGCCGCTGAGTTGCCAGCGCTGCCGGAAGGTGTGTCGCCGGCCGCCCGGGTGCGTGACCTCGAACGCGAGCTGCGGTTGATGGGCCCGATCAATCCGTTGGCGCTGGAAGAGTTCAACGAGTTGCAGGCCCGCCACAAGTTCCTCGAAGAGCAGTTGGAAGACGTGCGCAACACGCGACGCGATCTGATGCGCGTGATCAAGGCAGTCGACGTCGAGATCCAGACGGTGTTCGCCTCGGCGTTCGCCGACGTGAGCGCGCACTTCACCCAGCTGTTCGCAATGCTGTTCCCCGGCGGCGTCGGCAACCTCGTCCTCACGATTCCGGACGATCTCCTCAACACCGGTATCGAGGTCGAAGCCAAGCCGAGCGGCAAGAACGTCAAGAAGCTGTCGTTGCTGTCGGGCGGCGAGCGATCCCTGACAGCGCTCGCGTACCTGTTCGCCGTGTTCCGCAGTCGGCCATCGCCGTTCTACGTCATGGACGAGGTCGAGGCGGCGCTCGACGACGTGAACCTGCACCGCTTCCTCGGCTTGATCCACGAGTTCCGGCAGGAGGCGCAGCTGCTGGTGGTCAGCCACCAGAAGCGCACGATGGAAGCGGGCGACAGCCTGCTCGGGATCACGATGCAGCCGGGCGGCTCGTCGAAGGTGATCACCGAACGGGTCACTGCGTCGACCTGAAATCGCCGTGTCGAATCCGCGACCGACTAACGTCGTCGGCGGTTGTGACGACGAGATCGTGGGGAGACGCAGCGCATCGTGAGTGAAGTCGTGTCGATCGGCGCGCGAGGCGACGAATCGCGTCCTCTGACGCCCGCAATTCAACTCGTCCGCCTCACCAAGAAGTTCGGCGACGTGGTGGCCGTCGACGATGTCGAGCTCGAGATCCACGAAGGCGAGTTCTTCTCCCTGCTCGGACCGTCGGGCAGCGGAAAGACCACCGTGCTGAGAATGATCGCGGGCTTCGAGCTTCCGACGAGCGGCGCGGTGCTGCTGCACGGCAGCGATGTCAGCCAGTTCGCGCCGTATGACCGCGACGTGAACACCGTCGTCCAGGACTACGCGCTGTTCCCGCACATGAGCGTCCTCCAGAACATCGAGTACGGCCTCAGGGTGAAGCGAGTCGGCAAGGTGGAGCGCCGTCAACGTGCGATCGAGATGCTCGACGCGGTTCGACTCGCCGACTACGGCGATCGACGGCCGAACCAGTTGAGTGGCGGCCAACGGCAGCGCATCGCGCTGGCGCGCGCACTCGTGAACCGTCCAAAGGTGTTGCTGCTCGACGAACCGCTCGGCGCGCTCGACCTGAAGTTGCGCGAGGAGATGCAGGTCGAGTTGAAGTCGATCCAACGCGACGTCGGCATCACGTTCGTGTTCGTCACCCACGATCAAGGCGAGGCGTTGTCGATGAGCAACCGCATCGCGGTGTTCAACAACGGTCGAGTCGAACAGGTCGGTACACCGCGCGAGATCTACGACCATCCGGGCACAGCGTTCGTCGCGGGATTCGTCGGTACGTCCAACGTGTTGAGCGCCGAGCGATCGCAGCAACTGCTCGGCATCGGCGAACCGCATTCGATCCGACCCGAGCGCATCCGCATCGTCCAACACGAAGCCGGCGAGACGGAGATCGTCGTCACCGGCGTCGTCAGCGACATCCAATATCTCGGGGCCGATTGTCGTGTGCGTGTGCAACTCGACGACGGCTCGTACATGATCGCCAGCTTGCCGAGCGACGGGCTTGCTGGAGTTGCCATCGGCGGAAGCGTCCGCCTGGCGTGGTCGCGTTACGCGGCCTTTCCCGTTGCCAACATCGACACCTCCAAAGGGGATTCATGAGAACAGCTCGATATTTCGCGGCGCTCGTCGCCATCACGCTGCTCGCCGCGGCGTGCGGCGACGACAAGAAGTCGTCGGGTGGCGAGGCGCTCACCGCCATCGGGACCGGTGAGAAGGCGCTCAACTTGATCGTGTGGGCCGGCTACGCGGAGGACGGCAGCACGACGCCGGACTACGACTGGGTGCATCCGTTCGAGAAGCAGACGGGCTGCATCGTCAAGTCGACGACCGCTGCGACGTCCGACGAGATGTTCCAACTGATGAGCAACGGCGGATACGACGGTGTCTCCGCCTCAGGCGACTCGAGCGTTCGCCTCATCGACGCGGGTCTCGTTGCGCCGGTCAACACCTCGTTGATCAAGAACTACGCCGACCTGTCGCCGTTCCTGAAGGACCAGCACTACAACTCGAGCGACGGAAAGAACTACGGCATCCCGCACGGCTGGGGCGCCAACTACCTCATGTATCGCAGTGACATCGTCACCACGCCGCCGGATTCCTGGAGCGTCGTGTTCGACAAGGCATCGCCGTACAAGGGCAAGATCACCGCGTACGACGCGCCGATCTACATCGCTGACGCAGCGTTGTACCTGAAGTCCGCGCAACCGGACCTCGGGATCGACGATCCGTACTCACTCAACCAGAAGCAGTTCGACGCCGCCGTTGCTCTGCTGAAGGACCAGCACACGGTGATCGGTGAGTACTGGAACGACTACCTCAAGGCGGCAGGCGCGTTCGAACAGGGATCGACGGTGCTCGGCACCACTTGGCAGGTCATCAAGAACACCGCTGAGGCGACCGGCACGACGACGCTGAAGACGGTGCTTCCGAAGGAAGGCGCGACGGGCTGGAGCGACACGTGGATGATCTCGTCGAAGGCGGCGCACCCGAACTGCATGTACATGTGGATGGACTACATCACGAGCCCGGCTGTGCAGGCACAGGTCGCGTACTACTTCGGTGAGGCGCCGGCCAACCCGAAGGCGTGTGCCGAGATCGCGAAGCAGTACAAGGACACGACGCACTGCGATGTGTACAAGGCAACCGACGACACGTTTGCGAAGGCGATCTCGTTCTGGGCGACACCGCGCAAGCAGTGCTTGAACGGCAAGGGCAACGACTGCGTGCCGTTCGTCGATTGGATCAAGGCCTGGACCGAGATCAAGGGCTGACCATCACGGCCACTGCACTCTCACCTCGCCAAAGCCGACCGGCATCACGCTGGTTCCATCGCCATCCGCGGGCTCGACTGGTGTCGCTCATCGGCGCGCCCGCGGCATGGATGATGGTCATCTACGTCGGATCGCTGGCGTCGTTGTTCCTGACGTCGTTGTACCGCCTCAACGACGATGGCAGCGGCATCGACAAGGTCATCGGCACGCAGAACTACCGAACGCTCGTCGACAAGTCGGTGTACTTCGACATCGCCATCCGCACGATCAAGATTGCAGTCGTCGTCACACTCGTCGACATCGTGCTGGCGTTGCCGATCGCGTTCTTCATCGCCAAGGTCGCGCGGGCGCGATCGCGCCGGCTGCTGGTTGCTGCGGTGCTCGTGCCGCTGTGGGCCTCGTATCTGGTGAAGGCGTTCTCGTGGAGGGCGATCATCGGATCACCTGGCGGTGTGCTCGACAAGACGTTCGGCGCGAGCCCCAACTACGGCGAAGTCGGGCTCGTGATCGTGCTCGCTTACCTCTGGCTGCCGTACATGATCGTGCCGATCTACGCCGGCCTCGAGCGACTTCCGGATTCGCTGATGGATGCGTCGAGCGATCTCGGCGCGCACTTCGCGTTCACGTTCCGCAAGGTGGTGCTGCCGCTGCTGTGGCCGTCGATCGTGGCCGGTTCGGTGTTCACGTTCTCGCTGTCGCTCGGTGACTACATCGCGGTCGATCTCGTCGGCGGCAAGACGCAGGTGATCGGCTCCGTCGTGTTCGACAACTTCTCTGCCGACCTCCCGTTCGCCGCCGCGTTCGCGGTCGTGCCCGTCATGGTGATGGTGGCCTACATCCTCGGCATCCGCCGCACGGGTGCACTGGACAACCTGTGATGCAGTTCACGACGCGCGTCAGAATGATGTTCGGCGGCATGACAGGTGTCGTGCTCGCATTCCTCTACCTCCCGCTGATCGTGATCGCGGTGTTGTCCTTCAACACGGTGAGCTCGTTGTCGTGGCCGCCGAAGGGGTTCACGTTGCACTGGTGGCAGGCCGCGTTGCACAGCAGCGGCGCGCGCGACGCGCTCGTCGTCAGCTTGAAGACGGCTTCGGGAGCAACGGCGATCGCGCTCGTGCTCGGCTTGCTCGCCGCGCTCGCGATTCATCGCTTCAAGTTCTTCGGACGGGAGTCGTTGAACCTGATGATCGTGCTGCCGATCGCGCTGCCCGGCATCGTCACCGGCATTGCGCTCAGTGCGGCGTTTCGCCAGGCCGGTCTCGAACTCGGTTTCCTGACGCTGATCATCGCCCACGCGACGTTCTGCATCGTCGTGCTCTACAACAACTTGCTTGCTCGCTTCCGCCGTCTCTCGCCCAACTTGGAAGAGGCGTCGGCAGACCTCGGCGCGCACAACTTCCAGACCTTCCGCTACATCACGTTCCC
>DASWRR010000537.1:0-2335 GCA_036403055.1 Ilumatobacteraceae bacterium
CCTCGGTGTCGCCGCGCTCGTGTTCGTCGACATCGAGCAGCACGACTGGCGCACGCTGCGCACTGCGCTCGCTGCAATACCCGGCGTCGAGTACCTCGCGATGTGCGCTGGCCGGTTTGATCTCATGCTGATCGCTCGCGCCGAAACGATCCCTGCGCTTCGCGACGTGTTGCTGGGTCAGATCCAACGCATCCCCGGCGTTCGTTCGACGGAGAGCGTCGTGATCCTCGACGAGGTCCGCCGAAGCATGATTCCGGCCTCCTGACAGCAAAGTGTCCTGTCAGGGGTTGGGCTTTGGCCGAGTCGCCCGCGCCCGACGTTTGCCTTCGTGCATCGCTTGCACGCGAGCCACAGGAATGGTGTGGCCTTCCGCGATCAGATCGGAGCCGAGCACCTGCGGTGCCGGCATGTTCGAAGCCCACGGGTCACGATCCCCCAGCGCCTGCAGCGCGGTGTGCACCGTGAAGTCGCGCGGCGAGATGTCGTCGAGATCGTCCCAGCCAACGGGAAACGACACCGGCACCCCTGGACGAACACGCGGGCTGTAGGCGGCGACGACCGTGGCACCGCCGACACGCGTCGAGTCGATGAAGACTTTGCCCTCGCGGTCGTCCTTGACGAAGGCTGTCGTTGCGACGCCGGGATCGAGTCGCTCGACGCGGGCAGCGATCGCTCGCGTCGCAGCGGCCGCGTCGTCGAGCGAAGTGCCGTCGACGATCGGGACGTACACGTGCACGCCTTTCGAACCGCTGGTCTTCACCGCACCTTCGAGTCCGAGCGCCGTGAGCGCCTCGCGTACCAGACGCGCAGTGCGAACGATCACTGCGAACGCCTCACCTTGTGGTGGATCGAGGTCGAGCACGAGATGCGTCGGATGCTCGGGCTGGTCGATGTGGATGAGCGTCGGGTGATACTCGACGGCGCGTTGATTCGCGAACCACAGCAGCGTTCGACGATCGTTGCACAGCGCGTACGAGACGTCGCGCTTCGATGCCTCCGCCCACAGGCGGACCGTCTTCACCCACTCCGGCGTGTACTTGGGGACGTTCTTCTGCATGAACGCTTCCTGCCCACGATGGACGCGGATCACCGACAGCGGGCGGTCCGCGAGCACGGGGATGATCCGGTCGCGTACACCGTCGAGGTAGTCGACGAGGTCGCGCTTGGTCGCGCCGGCACCGTCGAACAGCGGCTGGTCGAGATTCGTCAGGGGGACGTCTTCGCGCGACTCGTCGCCACTCATGACGCCGACGCTAGTGAACTGCGGCTGTACGGTCGTGTCGTGGCCGCCTCCAAGTCGCCGGCGATCGAGGTCAACGTCGGTGACCGAATCGTCCGGATCTCGAATCCGGATCGCGTGTACTTCGACAGACGCGGCGAGACGAAGCTCGACCTCGTCAACTACTACCTCTCGGTCGGTCCGGGCATCGTGAATGCGCTGCGCGAGCGACCGTGCATGCTGCATCGATTTCCAACCGGCACCAGCGGCGAGAAGGTGCACCAGAAGCGTGTCCCATCAGGCGCGCCGCCGTGGCTGCACACCGTTCGACTGCACTTCCCTCGATACGGTCAACACGCCGACGAGTTGTGTGTGACCGAGCTTGCCGAGGTGATATGGGCGGTGCAGATGTCGACGGTCGAGTTCCACCCGTGGAACTCGCGACGAGCCGACACGGAGAAGCCGGACGAGTGGCGCATCGATCTCGACCCGATGCCGAACTGCCCGTTCGACACCGTGCGCCGCGTCGCCCACGTCGCGCACGCTGTGCTCGACGAGATCGGCGCGGTCGGGTGGCCGAAGACGTCCGGTGGCCACGGACTGCACATCTACGTTCGAGTCGAACCCTCACACGGCTTCGGCGACGTTCGGCGTGCTGCGTTCGCGTTCGCTCGTGAGGTCGAACGTCGTGCCGGCGACGACGTGACGACGACGTGGTGGCGCAAGGATCGCGATCCGACGAAGGTGTTCATCGACTACAACCAGAACGCCCGTGATCACACCATGGCGGCCGCGTACTCCGTCCGCGGTGTGCCCGACGCGCGTGTGTCGACCCCGATCACCTGGGACGAGATCGACGACGTGAACCCCGCCGATCTGACCATCGCCACAGTGCCGCCGCGGTTCGCTGCGCTCGGTGATCTCCATGCGCGGATCGACGACGCCGTCTTCTCCCTCGACGGTTTGCTCGAATGGGCCGAGCGAGACGAGCGCGCCGGCGCGCCCGACATCGGTGACCCCGACGCCACCGGCGACTGACCGATGCCGGTCACTACGAGACGTTCGGTGCACGCGTTCTAACATCGCTGAGGTGGCACGAGCGATCATTCTCACGGT
>DASWRR010000538.1:0-3556 GCA_036403055.1 Ilumatobacteraceae bacterium
GATTGACCAGCAACTTGGCGTACTTCTTCGTCATCACGTCGTCGTCCGCTTCCGACGTCAGTCGCGGCGAACCATCGACGAGAGCCGCGAGATCCTTGGCGGTCGTGTCGATACCGGACGGATAGCAACCGACGTCGAGAACGGCATTGGTCGGCGCACACAGCGCAGTGACTTCACCCGGCCGTTCGAACTGAGCCGGTAGCTGGATCACCATTGCGTAGACGTTGGCGAAGCGGCGCAACGCCATGCGCTCGTGCTCGACGCCGTTCGTTCCACAGACGATGGGCACGCTCGGGTTCCAGTCGAAGAGCTCCGCGTGGATCTGGGGTGTGTCGTGCGTCTTGGCGGTCACGATGACGATGTCGTCGTTCGTTGGAACGACGTCCGCAATCGAAGTGACAGCGTCGATCGCGATGGTGTCACTGCCCCGCGCACCGCGCAGCGTGAGCCCGTGTTCCGCGATCGCATTGGCATGTGCGGCGCGCGCCACCAGCACGACGTCGGTCCCACCCTGACGCAACCTGCCACCGATCACGCTGCCGACGGCGCCGGCGCCGTAGATGATCACTCGCACGCCGTGATGGTAGGCGTACGAAATGTGGATACGTCCATAGCACTGGCCGTATCTTCTGCAACGTGGTGAACTACTGGGGTGACAGGAAGTCGATGATCGAAGACGTCCCACTTCGATTCGGGATCCCCACGCCTCCGGCGCGCCCAGGCGAGATGGCCGACTTCTCGTACCTCGAGGTGCCGGCGGCAGGCACTGTTGAACGCCCGCCGATCGACACTGCTCCGAAGGACATGCGCGATCTGGCGTACACGATGATTCGTGTGCTCGACGACGACGGCGCTGCAGTTGGGCCGTGGAACCCGGAGCTCGACGTGACCTCGTTGCGCGACGGCCTGAGAGCGATGGTCATGACACGCTCGTACGACGATCGCATGACCACTGCTCAGCGACAGGGCAAGACGTCGTTCTACATCCGCTGCACCGGCGAGGAGGCGATTGCGGTCGGCCACGCGCTGGAGCTACGACCCGACGACATGTTCTTCCCCACGTATCGCCAGCAGGGCTGGCTGATCGCTCGACGGTGGCCGCTCGTCGACATGGCGTGCCAGGTCTTCTCGAACGAGAAGGACAGGCTGCACGGGCGCCAGATGCCGATCATGTATTCAGCACGTGACGTCGGGTTCTTCTCGATCTCGGGCAACCTCGGGACGCAGTACGTGCAGGCGGTCGGGTGGGCGATGGCATCGGCGATCAAGGGCGACACGCGGATCGCGTCGGGAGTCGTCGGTGAGGGCACGACCGCCGAGGCCGACTTCCATCACGCCCTGACCTTCGCGACCACGTATCAGGCTCCCGTCATCCTCAACGTGGTCAACAACCAGTGGGCGATCTCGTCGTTCCAGGGAATCGCGGGTGGCTCTCGTTCGACGTTCGCGGCGAGAGCGATCGGCTACGGGATCCCCGCACTGCGCGTCGACGGCAACGACTACCTCGCGGTGATCGCGGCCACGAGATGGGCCGCAGAGCGAGCACGGACCAACCGTGGCCCGACGCTGATCGAGTGGGTGACGTATCGGGCGTCCGCGCATTCGACGTCCGACGATCCTTCTCGGTATCGACCCGTCGACGAGTGGAAGTCGTGGCCGCTCGGCGACCCGATCGAACGCTTGAAGACACATCTCATCACGCTCGGTGTGTGGTCGGAGGAACAGCATGCTGCACTGATCGCCGAGACCGATGCGGAGGTGCTCGCCGCGGCTCGCGAAGCCGAGAGCTACGGAACCCTGCTCGACGGCCGTGTCGCGAGTGCCCGGGGCATCTTCGAGGATGTGTTCAAGGACATGCCCGAGCACCTCCAACGGCAACGCCGGCAGATGGAGGACGAGCGATGACGGCGATGACGATGAACGGCGCGATCCGTTCCGCGATCGACGTGATGATGGAACGCGACAACAACGTCGTCGTGTTCGGCGAGGACGTCGGGTACTTCGGCGGCGTCTTCCGTTGCACCGAGGGTCTCCAGGCGAAGTACGGCAGCGAACGGGTCTTCGATACGCCGATCACGGAAGGCGGGATCATCGGAGCTGCGGTCGGAATGGGCGCGTACGGGTTGCGACCGGTCGTCGAGATCCAGTTCGCCGACTACGTCTACCCCGGACTCGACCAGCTGATCTCGGAGGCGGCACGTCTTCGCTACCGATCGAGTGCCGAGTTCACCGCGCCGATGACCGTGAGAATGCCGTGCGGCGGCGGGATCCACGGTGGCCAGACGCACAGCCAGAGTCCGGAGAGCCTGTTCACACACGTCTGTGGGCTCAAGACGGTGCTGCCGTCGAACCCGTACGACGCCAAAGGTTTGCTGATCGCGGCGATCGAGGACGACGACCCCGTCATCTTTCTCGAGCCGAAGCGGATCTACAACGGCCCGTTCGACGGTCACCACGACAAGCCGGTCGTCCCGTGGTCGACCCACGCGCTCGGCGACGTCCCCGACGGGTATTACCGATTGGACCTCGGCCGAGCGGCCGTTCGCCGGCCTGGCAGCGACCTCACCGTGTTGGCCTACGGCACGATGGTCCACGTCGCCGAAGCGGCGGCCCAGGAGACCGGGATCGACGCGGAGATCGTGGATCTGTGCACGCTCCTGCCGCTCGACACCGAGACCATCCAGAAGTCGGTCGACAAGACCGGGCGGTGCGTCATCGTCCACGAAGCAACGCGCACGAGCGGGTTCGGCGCCGAGTTGTCCGCGACCGTGCAAGAGCTGTGCTTCTACCGGCTCGAAGCGCCGATCGAACGGGTCACCGGCTGGGACACGCCGTACCCGCACGCCCAGGAATGGGACTACTTTCCCGGACCGGCGCGGGTCGGCGCCGCGTTCCGACGAGTGATGGCTGCGCGATGAGGGTGTGCCGATGAGCGAGTACGTCGTCAAGCTTCCCGACGTCGGTGAGGGCATCGCCGAGGCCGAGATCGTCGCGTGGCACGTGAACGTCGGCGACACCGTGGCCGAGGATCAGGTGATGGTCGAGGTGATGACCGACAAGGCGACCGTCGAACTGCCGTCACCCGTCGACGGCGTCGTGCTGTCGGTCGGCGCGGCGGTCGGCGATGTGCTGCAGGTCGGGTCGCCGCTGATTCGCATCGAGACCAGTGTCGAGGCTGCGCCGGGCGAAGATCCACGAGAACCGGAGCCGCCCGAGACCCCCGCGCCCAAAGCACCAGAAGCGCTGGAGCCCGCTGCATCGAACGGACATCCCGTTTCCGCCAGTTCCGCGAGTCCCGTCCGTCCCATCAGTTCCGCCAGTCCCATCAGTTCCGCCAGTGGCGCGCCAGCGACCGTGACCGCGGCCGCGCCAGCGACCGTGACCCCGGCCGCGCCGGCAGTGCGCGAGCGGGCGAGAGCACTGGGCATCGATCTTCACGACATCGCCGCCACCGGGCCGGACGGTCGCGTCGTCCACGCCGATCTCGACAACCACCTGACGAACCACAGCGCGAACGGCACGCAGTCGAACACGACCGCCCAGCAATCGCCCGCCG
>DASWRR010000539.1:0-4615 GCA_036403055.1 Ilumatobacteraceae bacterium
GACGATGTTCGGATCGTCGAGAAACGGCACGATCGTGTCGACACCGTGCTTCGCTTCGTGCGGATGAAGGCCGGCCGTCGCAAAGATGTCGGCGTGCGCGGCTGCCACCGCGATCGCTCCCTCCGTTGTCGCCGCGTCGCAGCCGACGTTGATCATCGTGGTGACTCCGGCGGCGCGCGCCGCCGCGATCACGTCCTCGACGGCGACGCCGCGTGTGTCGTACAGGTGACAGTGACTGTCGGTGTACGACACGAGGTCACACCACCTTGCGCGGGAACAACGACTCACCCTTGGTCACGGTGAGCCCACCTGGATAGCCGCCCCACTCCGCCGCGTTCGGCAGACGTTCGTCATCGACTCGCCCGCTGAGACCCAGTCGATCCCACACGATCTGGCAGGTGTCGGGAATTGCCGGTGACGCGAGCACCGCGACGATGCGCAGCGCTTCGAGCGCATCGCCCATCACTGCGTCGACGTTGGGACCAGGTTCCGCCTTCCACGGCTCGTTCGCCTCGAGGTGCGCGTTCGTCGCCCGGATCAGGCTCCATGTCGCGTCGAGTGCACGACTGGGCGCCGACTCCGCCCAGGCCACCGCAGTCGCCGCGTATGCCGATGCTGCTGCCGCCGCGAGCGGTGAGTCCGCACGTGGCGCCGGCCCGACCCCGCCGCACTTCTTGCCGACCACAGTGGCGACGCGGGCGAGCAGGTTGCCGAGGTTGTTCGCGAGGTCGGAGTTGTATCGGCCGATGAGCCCTTCGTAGGTGAAGTCGCCGTCGTTCCCGTACGGCGTCTCCGCGAGGATGTAGTACCGGAAGCCGTCGACGCCGACATCTGCAACGAGGTCGAGTGGGTTCACGACGTTCCCTGTCGTCTTGCTCATCTTCTCGCTGCCGACGAGGAGCCATCCCCCGACGGCCCAACCCGCCGGCGGTTCGATGCCGGCGCTGATCAGCATCGCCGGCCAGTAGGCGCAGTGATGTCGGATGATGTCCTTCCCGATCAGATGATGGGCCGGCCACCAACTCTCGAACCGCTCGTTGTCGCTCCCGAACCCAACGGCCGTGAGGTAGTTGGCGAGCGCATCGAACCACACGTAGGCGACGTGCTTCGGATCCCACGGCAGCGGAATGCCCCACGACAGGCTCGTGCGGCTGACCGAGAAGTCGCGGAGACCACCACGAATCAGGCCGAGCGCCTCGTTGCCGCGGAACTCGGGGACGATGGCGCCGGGGTGCGCTGCGTACCAATCCAACAGGCGGTCCTGGAAGCGGCTGAGGCGGAAGAAGTAGTTCTCCTCCTCGACGTGTTCGACGGGGATCTTGTGGATCCGACACAGGTCCCCGGGGTCGAGCTCGTCGTCGGTGTAGTACTCCTCGCAGGCGACGCAGTACTTGCCGGCATAGAGGTCGAGCTCGATGTCGCCGGCGTCGTAGCAACGCTGCAGCAGTTCGGCGACGCCGATCTTGTGGCGTTGCTCGGTGGTACGGATGAAATCGTCGTTGGAGATGTTCAGTTGCCGCCACGCGTCTTGGTACAACGGCGCGATCGAGTCGGTGAACGCTTGTGGTGAAAGACCCGCGGCTTCGGCGGCCTGCTGGATCTTCTGACCGTGCTCGTCGGTGCCCGTGAGGAAGTGGACGTTCTCGCCGAGGAGGCGGTGCCACCGGGCCAACGCGTCGCCGACGACGGTGGTGTACGCGTGCCCGAGGTGGGGCTTCGCGGTCACGTAGTAGATGGGGGTGGTGAGGTAGTAGTTGCTCACGACTGGATCCTTTCGAAGAATGCGAACAGCGGCTGGGTTAGAAGCCGGTGCGCATTCGACGGGTTCGAGTCGGTGTTCTCACGTCGGAAAGGATACGCCGATCGCCGCCGAAGCAGGCAACCGACTTACGCGCGTCAACGACGCAGCCCGAACAGCCGGCCCTTCGCGTACCGGGTGGCGTACCGAGTGCCGGCGGCGAACCCGGCGGCAGCAACGCCCGCGGTCCCGAGCGCCTGAGTCGTGCGGCGCATCACCGCCTTCGTTCGCTTGCTGAAGACGACGATCGGCCATCCGTTCTGTCGCGCGATCCGCTCCAGCTTGGCGTCCGGGTTGACTGCGACGGGATGGCCGACCGCCTCCATCATGGGAAGGTCGCTTGCCGAGTCGCTGTACGCGTAGCACTGTGCGAGGTCGAAGTTCTCCCACCTCGCAAGGTCGACGATCGCTTCGACCTTTCCTGGTCCGTAGCAGAAGGGACCGGCCAGGTCGCCGGTGTACACGCCGTCGACGATCTGGCTGACGGTACCGATCCCCGCCGTCATGCCGAGCGCTTTGGCCAACGGTTCCACGAGCTCGACGGGTGAAGCCGAAACGATGTATGTGGCCCTGCCCGCATGGCGATGTCGGTCGAGCAGCACCTGCGCCTCGGGTCGTACCTTCGCGAGCAATCGAGGGACGATGTCGGCGTTGAGCGCGACGAGGTCGTCGACGCGGATGCCCTTGACTGCGCCGAGGATGCGGTCGCGAACGCCGTTGGACGTGTCGTCGCTCGCACCGGTGAAGCGGAACGCAACGGCCCCGACGGCGTCGCGTCCGAACTGTCCGGGTGGCACCAGGCCGGCCCGCCACGCCGCGACACCGAGCACGAACGCGCTCGATCCGCTGATCAACGTACGGTCGAGGTCGAAGAAGGCGGCGCTCGGGCCGGCGGAGACGTACTGCGACATCAAAACCGGTGGCAGTTCGGTCGCCGGATTGGGTCCGT
This sequence comes from Ilumatobacteraceae bacterium, assembly GCA_036403055.1. Taxonomy (GTDB): domain Bacteria; phylum Actinomycetota; class Acidimicrobiia; order Acidimicrobiales; family Ilumatobacteraceae; genus JAENVT01. The sequence goes on from DASWRR010000539.1 coordinate 2,748, forward strand.
CGATCAGTGACACATCGATGGATGATTCGTCGACGGTCGTCGATGGCTGCGATTTGTCGGTCGATGGTTCAGTCACGGCGGTCAACCGTCAGTGCGAGGTCGTAGACGCGCCGCTTCGGAACGTCGAGTTGGCCGACGACCGTGGCGACGGCATCTTTGCGGCTGTGGCCGGTGAGCGCGAGATCGAGTGCCGACCGGATCTCGTCGTCGGTGACGTCAGCACGCGCCGGCGCACCCTGCAGCACGATGACGTACTCGCCGCGCGGCGGCGTCGACGCGATGTGCTCGGTCGCGAGCTCGAGGTTGCCGCGCCACACCGATTCGTACAGCTTCGTCAGTTCCCGAGCGATCGCGACACCACGCTCGCTTCCGCACGCCTCGAAGAGGTCGTTCACCGTCCGCTCGACGCGGTGCGGTGCTTCGTACATCACGACTGTGCGCGGCTCCGCGGCGATCGTCGCAAGACGTGCACTTCGTTCACGTCCGGAACGCGGCAGGAACCCTTCGAAGACGAATCGAGTCGTGTCGAACCCACTGATGACCAACGCCATGACGAACGCGGCCGGGCCCGGGACGGCGGACACCGAATGCCCGGCGTCCAACACCGCACGGACGAGTCGTGATCCCGGGTCAGAGATGCCCGGGGTGCCGGCGTCGGTGATGAGTGCGACGCTGTCGCCGGCATCGAGCAACGACAGCACGTCGGCGGCGCGTGCCGATTCGGTGTGCTCGTTGCACACGGCAAGTCGAACACCGCTGATGCCGGCATGCGACAACAACCTGCCGGAGTGTCGGGTGTCCTCGCACAGGATCAACGATGCACCTTGCAGCGCGGCGACGGCTCGTGGTGAGAGGTCACCGAGGTTGCCGATCGGAGTGCTGACGAGGACCAGATCGCCCGTCATTCACGCACCTCGACGACATCGCCGACACGGAGGCCCCAACGACCGAACGCGCCCTCCTGGGCTTCCACCACGGTTCGGGCGCGCCACACAGGGGCACCGACTCGATGACGTCGCATGTGCACTGTCTTGACGACGATGCCGTTCTCGTCCAGATACGCGACGTCGAGCGCGAACCGCATGCCGAGCGTGTGCACCCAGCGGCAGCCGTCGAGCACCAGCGCGCCTTCGATTTCATCGCGTCCCAACAGCCCCCGGCCCTTGGCGCGGCGAAGCGAGACAGTCTCGCAGGAGGCCAGAACTCGGCCTTCGGTGACCAACCACGCCATGCCTTCAGCCTTGCACGTTTGGGCCAGTTACCATCATCGTCCCGTGCCGGCATCTCTCGAATTACCGCACCCTCCGCAGCGCACGTTCAAGCCGCGCCGCCGCGGACTTTCCCCCTCGCGCGTCGCCGCGTACGAACGGTCGATGGCACGTTGGAGCCTCGCCGTTGGCGGCCCGCCGCTGTCGTTCGACGAGGTGTTCGCTTCGGACGGCGACGTGGTGCTCGACATCGGGTTCGGCGGGGGAGAGGCGTTGATCGAAATGGCCGAGCTACGCCCGCTCGAGCACGTCATCGGCGTCGACGTCCACACCCCGGGTGTCGCGGCGGTGCTCGAGGCGATCGAGGCACGCGGGATGCGCAACGTGCGGGTCGTCGAGGGCGATGTGATCGAGCTCTTCGACCGGATCCCACCCGCATCGCTCTCCGCGGTCCGCATCTTCTTTCCGGATCCATGGCCGAAGCGTCGCCAGCGCGGACGGCGGCTGGTCCGCCCCGACGTCATGTCGCGAATGGTGCCGCTCGTGCGCGCACTCGGCACCATTCACATCGTTACCGACTGCTCCAATTACGCAGTCCAGATCGCGCATGTCTGTGGCGACCACGCGGGTCTGGTCGGCGGTGTCGTCGATCGGCCGCAC
>DASWRR010000540.1:0-10712 GCA_036403055.1 Ilumatobacteraceae bacterium
CAGGCGATGTTCAACGATGTCGGCGTCATCGCTGCGACGCGAACGCTGGAGGACGGTTCCAAGGAAGCTGGGTTCCGTATCTACATCGCCGGGGGCCTTGGTGCGAATCCGCACCCGGCACTCGCGCTCGAAGACTTCACATCTCGCGAAGACCTGCTGCCGACGATCGAGTCGGTGTTGCGCGTGTTCGACCAGACCGGCAACCGCGACAACAAGCTGCGCGCCCGGCTGAAGTGGGTCGTCGACCAACTCGGGATCGACGAGCTCCGTCGCCGGGTGCTCAAGATGCGGCACACGTTGCCGGCCTCGTCGTCGTGGCCAGGCGGCATTCCGGAGATCGTGCAGAAGGTGGGCGATGCTCCCGCCGGCCGGTCGAGCACCATCGAAGCGACCGCTGTCGGGCAGGGCGTCGTCGTGGCGCTGACCCCTCGTGATCCGTATCAGCGATGGGTGGCCACGAGCGTCATCCGTGGCACCGCGAACGGGGCCGTGTCTGCCGTGGCGTACGCCGCGCTCGGCGACGTCACCGCGTCGCAGTTCAAGGCGTTGGCGTCCATCCAACGCGAGCTCGGCGCAGACGTCCGGCTGAGCAACCGTCAGAACGTCGTGTTCCGCGGGCTCACCGAAGCACAGCTGCCGGTGCTGTACGCCCGGCTCGAGGCGATCCAGATGGCCCGTCCGGGAGCTGAGCTCGCCCGCGATGTCGTCGCCTGCCCTGGCGCTGATACCTGCAACATCGCCGTCACGCAATCTCGCGGCCTGGCCAAGGCGATCGGTGAGAAGTTGGAAGAGGAAGGGCTGGCGGAGATCGGCGGGGTCCGCGTGAACATCTCCGGTTGCACGAACAGCTGCGGCCAACATCACACGAGCGACATCGGGTTCTTCGGGGCCGAGCGTCGTGCCCATGGGAAGTCGGCGCCCGGCTACCAGATGCTCCTCGGCGGCTACGTCGGCCAGGAGCAGGTGCACTTCGGCGAAAAGGCGTTGCGGCTCCCGGCGAAGGCCGCGCCCGACGCCGCGGTACGAGTCATCCGTCGCTTTGCCGAGGAGCGGACCGCGGGCGAATCGTTCCGCGGTTGGATGGATCGGTCGGGCGGTGCATCCGCGATCGCCGCCGGGTTGAAGGATCTCGATTTCTTCCCAGCACCAGAAGACGCTCCCGAGTTCTATGCCGACTTCGACGAGACCGGTCCGTTCGTGGCCGAAATCGGAGAGTCGGAGTGCGCGACCTGACGCCGGGACGACATCGGTCAGCGCGATACGACGCGGTGATCGCGGCCATCGACGATGCCAACGCAGCGGATCCGAATCTCGTCGACGTGCGCGGCGAACGCGTCGCGCTCGCACTGGTTCATGGCCGGCTTGCGACTGAGTGGACCGAACGCCTCGTGGACGAGCCGGACGAGGCACTGCTGATCGCCGCGCGGGCGCATCACCTTCGCCGATGGGAGATGCCGCGCAACAGCTACCCGGCGGGCCGCGCCGGATACTTGAGATGGCGCCGCGATCAGAAGACGCGGCACGCGATCGATGTCGCCGCGATCCTCGTGGCGAACGGCTACGACGCGACGGATGTCGAACGTGTCCAGCGGCTGATCCGCCGAGAGCACGTCGACGGTTCTGCAGCGGTCGAAGATGCGGCGTGCCTGGTGTTCGTCGAGACGCAGTTGGCCTCGTTCGCGGCACACAACGACCATGATCTGACGATCTCCGTCATCCGCAAAACCGCGAAAAAGATGACCGATCGCGGGCGTGACCTGATCGGCGCCATCCCGCTCGCCGCCAGCGACAAAGCGCTGCTCACGGAAGCCTTGAGTGACACGTCGTCGCCCGAACGGGCGGCAGAAGAATAGGTCAAATGACCTAGTGCGTACCCATTGACACTGAGCGTGGTTGAGGGGCAGTCTTGAACCGCACCTCCGGCTCCCTCCGGTCGGTGTGTTCGGGGCACAACAGTGGCAGTACGCGACAAGGTCGAACAAGACGATGATGGCGAGGTTGCTCGATGAGCACCACACTTGCTTTTGGACTCAGGCCGGCTCAACCGGCCGACGCGGACTTCGAGTACGAGCTCTACGCGTCCACTCGCGACGACCTCCGACCACTCGGTGCGGAGGTCTTCGACGGCTTGGTCGGCATGCAGTTTCGCGCTCAATCGATGTCGATTCGCCTCGAGCACCCGGGCGCCGAGCGCCAGATCGTCATCGTTGAAGACGCTCCGGCCGGTCGGCTGATCATCGATGTGTCGGGCAATCACCTTGAAGTGATCGACATTGCACTGCTCCCGGAGTACCGCGGTCAAGGCATCGGCACCAGCATCCTGCGAAGTGTGCTCTCCCGCGCCGATCGCCTTGGCCGCGCCGTACGTCTCCACGTCGAGAAGCAGAGCCGTGCGGTTCGGCTCTACGAGAGGTTGGGCTTCGGCATCTGCGATGACGTCGGCATGTACTTCGCGATGTCACGCGGCTAGCCGCGCGCCCGGTCAGCCGGCGATGATCGGCAGCAAGGTCAGTTCCGGCTCGTCGCTCTGCAGTCGTTGCAGCCGGTAGCGGTTTTCGAACAGCGCAACGAGTGCACCGTCGCCACGCGTCAGGATGCGGATTCCGCCGATGCGCCGAAGCCGGTCACTCGATTCCTTGTCGGTCAATCGGATCGCTTGATACGGCGCCGAGAGGATCTCGGTGGGGGCGCCGAACTCGCTCCCCAGCCGGTAGGCGAACACCTCGAACTGCAGCTCCCCGACTGCGGCGAGGATCGTCTCGGTGTCACCGAAGTCGGGATCGCGCAGGACCTGCACCACTCCTTCTTCGTCGAGCTGCTCGAGTCCCTTGCGGAACTGCTTGAAGCGCCCGTTGTCGAGCGGCCGCGCCTTGGCGAACACCTCCGGAGAGAACCGCGGGATGGGTGGGAACTCGACCGCAAGTCCGGCGTAGCCGGCGTCGTAAAGGGTGTCGCCGAGTTGGACGCCGCTGGCGTTGACCAGGCCGACGACGTCGCCGGGAAAGGCTTCGTCCACCGTCTCGCGGTCGGGGCCGAATGCCGTCGTCGCGTACTTCGTCGTGATGTCGCGCCCCGTGCGATGGTTGGTGACGCTCATGCCGCGTTCGAACTTGCCCGAGCAGATCCGAGCGAACGCGATCCGGTCGCGGTGCGAGGGGTCCATGTTGGCTTGCACCTTGAACACGAACGCCGAGAACGGACTCTCGAGCGGGCGCGGATCGTCGTTGCGGTCGAGGCGTGGTGACGGCGACGGGGCGAGGTCGATCACGGCGTCGAGCAGCAGCCGAACTCCGAAGTTGGTGAGTGCTGACCCGACGAACACCGGGGTCGATTCGCCGGCGAGGAACGAAGGCAGGTCGACGTCGGCGCCGATCGCGTCGAGCAACGAGCATTCGTCGAGCGCGGCCTTCCACGCCGCGCCGTGCTCGGCGCTGCCTGCGGCGGCGGCCACATCCACGTCGGTGGTCTCCTCCGCTGCCGCGGATGCGCCGCGAGCAGTTCGGGTGAACTTCGTGTAACACCCGGTGCGACGATCGATCAGTCCTTGAAACGCGTCGCCATCACCGACCGGCCATGTGACCGGTGTCGGACGGAGCTGGATCTGCTTCTCGATCTCATCGAGGAGCTCGAGCGGCTCGCGGCCGGGCCGGTCGTACTTGTTGAGGAAGGTGATGACCGGAAGGTTGCGCGAGCGGCACACCTGGAACAGCTTGAGCGTCTGTGCTTCGATGCCCTTTGCGGCGTCGAGCACCATCACGACCGCGTCGACCGCCGACAGCACTCGATACGTGTCCTCGGAGAAGTCGCGGTGGCCCGGTGTGTCGAGGAGGTTCATGATGTGGTCGCCGTAGGGGAACTGCATGACGGTCGAGCTGATCGAGATGCCACGCTGCTGCTCGAGCTCCATCCAGTCGCTGCGCGCCGACCGGCGACCCTCGCGGGCGTGCACCGCGCCTGCTTCTTGCACGGCACCCGAGTACAACAAGAACTTCTCGGTGAGCGTGGTTTTGCCCGCGTCGGGGTGGCTGATGATCGCAAAGGTGCGGCGACGCTTGGCCTCTTCGATCTCGTTCATGGCCGTTCGAGGCTACCGGTGCCACCGGTCGTCGCTACGCGATGTTGCGCCAGGCAGCGAGCCGGGCGGCGCTGTCGTCGCCCGGCACCGGGAGCTGACAACAGACGCGCAAACCAGGCCACTCGCTCGGGGTCAGTTGTTGGTACTCGAACACGAGGTCGCCGGCCCGGGGATGCGCATACCGGCGAAGGCGTGTCTGGAACTGGGCGACATCGAGCTGCGGCCACCACTCGGCGAACTCGGGACTCGTCGCGATCAACCGGTCGACGAGATCGACGAAGTGCGGATCGTTGCGCTGGGCCGCGGTGCTCGAGCGGAACTCGGCCATGATGCGCCTCGCCTGATCGGCCCAATCGGTCAACAGCCGCCGGGCGTTCGGCTCGGCGAACACCACCCACAACAGGTTCCGCTCGTCGTCGGCCAATCGGTCCATCAGCGGATAGAGCAGCGACTGCGGGCGGTTCCACGCAAGGAAGTCCCACCGCGGCCCGAGCACATACGCGGGTGCCGGCTCCATCGACGCGATCAGGCGGACCAGCGCATCCGGAGCGTGCTCGACCGTTTCGAGCGGCTCGAGCGGTGGGCGCATCGCCAGCGCAAGCATGTGCTGTCGCTCGGCGTCGTCGAGCCGCAGGGCGCGTGCGAGCGCAGAGAGGACGTCGGCGGAGGCGTTGATCGGGCGGCCCTGTTCGAGCCACGTGTACCACGTCACCGACACGCCGGCGAGCATCGCGATCTCCTCGCGGCGGAGGCCCTTGGTCCGCCGGGCGCGGCCAACGGGCAGCCCGACATCGTTGGGTGCCAACCCGTCGCGGCGAGCGCGCAGGAACGCGGCCAACTCGTCTCGTCGGATCATCGTCCTATTCGATCACGCGGCACGTGGCGCCGTCGTAGTGGTATCGGTACCCCTCATCGTCATTCGTAGACCCAACGAAATCACGTATCCACACGGCGCCGATCTCGATCTGTTGCTACAGGAGCGCTCGACGAGTCGGAGGAGGTGCTGGCGTGGCGACGATCATCATCGGTTCATTGGCGTTCAGCGTCGGCGGCGCGTTCATGCGCCAGTCCGACGGATTCACCAAGTTCTGGCCGAGCGTGGTGATCGCCGCGTGTTTCGTGGTCGGCGCCGGGTTCCTGGCGCGCGCCGTGAATCGCGGCGGCTTGAGCACGACCTTCGTGATCGGTCTCGGCATCGAAGCGGTGATCTCCGTCGGCATCGGGCTCGTGCTGCTCGGTGAGCACCTCACTGTGCCGCAGAGCGCAGGTATCGCAATCATCCTGGTCGGATTGGCGACGCTGAAGCACGGTTGACCCGTGGCGTGCTTGTGCCGTCACCCGACTGGGTAGAAGCGGGCGCGGCAGCCAAGGGATTGCGAGGTGACTGTGAGAGCACGAGGTCGAACGCGTTGGCCGGTGATTCGCCAACTCACGAGCTCGGACAGATCTGGGCGATCAGCAGCGGTGGAGAGCGACCGCACGGCTTCGCTGAAGCCCCGAGTACAAGATGCAGACCGGGTCGTGCCCTCGGTCTGCCCGTACTGCGCGGTCGGCTGCGGGCAGAACGTCTATGTGAAGGACGGCTTGGTCATCCAGATCGAAGGTGACCCCGACTCGCCGATCAGCCGCGGTCGGTTGTGCCCGAAAGGGTCGGCAACGCTGCAACTCACGACCGGCAGCGCCCGTGAGTACCGCGTGCTGTACCGGCGGCCGCGCGGCACCGAGTGGGAGCAACTTTCGCTCGACCGGGCAATGGACATGATCGCCGACCGCGTCATCGCGGCGCGGCGCCAGGGGTGGCAGTGGCAGCACGAGGGCAAGCAGGTTCGGCGCACGGTCGGGTTCGCGAGCCTCGGCGGGGCGACGCTGGACAACGAGGAGAACTACCTCATCAAGAAGTTGTTCACGGCCCTCGGTGCGATCCAGATCGAGAACCAGGCACGCATTTGACACAGTTCCACCGTCCCCAGTTTGGGGACATCGTTCGGAAGAGGCGGGGCGACGACGTTCCAGCAGGACCTGCAGAACAGCGACTGCATCGTCATCCAAGGTTCGAACATGGCGGAGTGTCATCCGGTCGGGTTCCAATGGGTGATGGAGGCGAAGGCCCGCGGGGCGACGGTGATCCACGTCGATCCCCGATTCACCAGGACGAGTGCGCTCGCCGACATCCACGTGCCGCTTCGCGCAGGCAGCGACATCGCGTTCCTCGGCGGGATCATCAACCACGTGCTGACCACGGACGCGTACTTCCGTGAGTACGTCGTCGCCTACACGAACGCATCGTTCATCCTGCGCGAGGACTTTCGCGACACTGAGGATCTGGACGGCCTGTTCTCAGGCTTCGACTACGAGGAGCACCAATACGACACGAGCTCGTGGGAGTACGAAGGCGCGGAAGTGCAGGCGTCAGCGGGTGAGCGCGACCAGCAGTACGCCCATCGCGTCAGGAACTCGGCGCATGGCGAGTCGCATGGCTCAGGTGGCGCGAACGTCGGCGCCAACCCGAAGCGCGATGAGACGCTGCAACATCCCCGATGCGTGTTCCAAGTGCTCGGACGGCACTTCTCGCGGTACACGCCGGAGATGGTCGAGCAGATCTGTGGCGTTCCGCAGGACCTCTTCGCCAAGGTGTGCACGTTGATCACCGAGAACTCGAACCGTGATCGCACGACGGCGTTCGCGTATGCCGTTGGGTGGACGCAGCACACGGTGGGCGTGCAGTACATCCGCACCGCGGCGATCCTGCAGACGTTGCTCGGCAACATCGGACGGCCGGGCGGCGGGATCCTCGCGTTGCGCGGGCACGCGTCGATCCAGGGCTCGACCGACATCCCCACGCTGTTCAACATCCTTCCTGGCTACCTCCCGATGCCGCATGCGCATGCCCACGAGACGTTCGACGACTTCATTGCGGCGGAGGGTACGGAGAAGGGCTTTTGGGCCAACATGAAGTCGTACACGGTCAGCCTGCTGAAGGCGTGGTGGGGTGATGCCGCGCAGCCGTCCAACGACTTCTGCTTCGACTACCTGCCGCGCCTGACGGGAAGTCACAACACGTACGACACGGTGAAGGCCCAACTCGACGGGACATGTCGCGGTTACTTCGTGCTCGGCGAGAACCCGGCGGTGGGGTCGGCCAACTCGAAGATGCAGCGTCTCGCGATGGCCAACCTCGATTGGCTCGTCGTCCGCGACTTCTCGTTGGTCGAGACCGCGACCTGGTGGAAGAACGGGCCGGAGATCGACAGCGGCGAGTTGCGTACCGAGGAGATCGATACAGAGGTGTTCTTCATGCCGGCGGCCGCGCACACGGAGAAGGACGGCAGCTTCACCAACACCCAGCGACTGTTGCAATGGCACCACAAGGCGGTGGAGCCGCGCGGTGATGCGCGCAGCGAGCTGTGGTTCATGTTCCACCTCGGCGAGCGGATCCGGGCGAAGCTGCTCGGCTCGACCGACGAGATCGACCGTCCCGTCCTCGAGCTGACATGGGACTACCCGACGATCGGCGACACACGCGAGCCCGATGCCGATGCCGTGGTGCGAGAGATCAACGGTTGGAACGCCGAGGGGCAACCGTTGAAGGCGTACACCGAGCTGAAAGACGACGGCTCGACGGTGTGCGGCTGCTGGATCTACTGCGGTGTCTACGCCGGCGGCAAGAACCACGCCGCCGACCGCAAGCCGCGCCAGGAGCAGTCGTGGGTCGCTCCGGACTGGGGTTGGGCCTGGCCGGCGAACCGTCGCATCCTCTACAACCGCGCGTCCGCAGATCCGGACGGCCGGCCGTGGAGCGAACGCAAGGCGCTGTTGTGGTGGGACCCGGATGCGTCGAAGTGGGCCGGGCATGATGTGCCCGACTTCGAGCCGACGAAGGCACCCGACTATGAGCCGCCCGAGGGCGCCAAGGGTCCCGATGCGCTGAGCGGTCGCGACCCGTTCATCATGCAGGCCGACGGGAAGGCATGGCTGTACGCGCCGGCGGGCTTGGCCGACGGACCGTTGCCGGCGCACTACGAGCCGCAGGACTCGCCGGTGCGGAACCTGATGTACGGCCAGCAGCGCAACCCGGCTCGCGAGATCCCGGCTGCGAACGTCCACAACAGGTACCAGCCGAGCGATCATCAACCCGGCAGTGAAGTGTTCCCGTATGTCGCGACGACGTACCGGCTGACGGAGCACCACACGGCGGGTGGCATGAGCCGATGGCTTCCGTACCTCGCCGAGCTCCAGCCGGAGATGTTCTGTGAGGTCTCGCCAGAGCTCGCAGCCGAGCGCCACCTCCAGCACGGCGGCTGGGCCACGATCGTCACCGCACGCGGGGCGATCGAAGCGCGCGTCCTCGTGACCGACCGCATCGCACCGCTGCGCGTCGACGGCAGGGTGCTGCACCAAGTCGGTCTTCCGTATCACTGGGGGTACTCCGGTTACTCGACGGGTGACGCGGCCAACGATCTCTCGCACATCTCGCTCGACCCGAACGTGCACATCCAGGAGTCGAAGGCATTCGCGTGCGACATACGTTCGGGTCGGCGACCGACGGGTCCGGCGCGGACCGCACTCGTCGAGGAGTACCAACGACGAGCCGGCATCACCGATCGCACGGGAACGGAGGTGTGACGTGACGGACATCGCTCACCAACCATTCGCCGAGAACCCGGCCGAGCTGCCCTCGGCGCGTCCTCGCATGGGGTTCTTCACCGACACGTCTGTGTGCATCGGGTGCAAGGCATGCGAGGTTGCCTGCAAGGAGTGGAACAGCGTGCCAGAGGACGGGCTGGTGTTCACGGCGATGTCGTACGACAACACCCAACGCCTGTCCGCATCGACGTGGCGTCACGTTGCCTTCATCGAACAGCGCAAGCCGATCGCCGAGCAAGAGCCCGGTGTCGTGCACGAGGGCGCCGGCGGCCACGACCTGCGGTGGTTGATGTCGAGTGATGTGTGCAAGCACTGCACGCACGCCGCGTGCCTCGACGTGTGCCCCACCGGTTCGCTGTTCCGGACCGAGTTCGGCACGGTCGTGGTGCAAGAGGACATCTGCAACGGCTGCGGCTACTGCATCCCCGCGTGTCCGTTCGGGGTGATCGACCAGCGCGAACACGATGGGCGAGCGTGGAAGTGCACGTTGTGCTACGACCGTCTACGCGCCGACATGACACCGGCGTGTGCGAAGGCGTGCCCGACGGAATCGATCCAGTTCGGCGAGCTCGCCGAGCTGCGGGCGCGCGCCGCCCAGCGCGTCGAGACGCTGCACGCGAGCGGCGTCGCGGATGCCCGCTTGTACGGCGCCGACCCCGACGACGGCGTCGGCGGTGCGGGCGCGTTCTTCTTGCTGCTCGACGAGCCCGAGGTCTACGGGCTGCCGCCCGACCCCGTCGTGACGACACGCGATCTCCCGGCGATGTGGAGACGTGTCGCGGTTGCCGCTGCCGGGATGGTGCTGGCGGCGGTCGCCGCGTTCGTGGGAGGTGGATCATGACATCCGATGTCACGCGTGAAGGAGTGCGCGGTGCCGTCGCCGGTCGCAACGCTCTTACCGGCTCGCCGCAGACGACAGGTCTTCATCGCAACCGCGGACGAGGCGAAGAACGGATGGTGCCGGACCCGACGTTCACGTCGTACTACGGGTTGCCGGTCATCAAGGAGCCGGTCTGGCACTCGCCCGACATCCCGCTGTACCTCTTCTCCGGGGGCCTCGCCGCCGGTTCGTCGCTCCTCGGCGCCGGCGCTCAACTGACCGGCCGGCACGCGCTCGCGACGCGATCGAAGGTCGCCGCGTTGCTCGGAGTCGGTGTCTCAGGGGCCGCGCTCGTGCACGACCTCGGTGTGCCATCGCGCTTCCTCAACATGCTCCGCGTCTTCAAGCCCACATCACCGATGAGCGTCGGCGCGTGGTTGCTCGGCGCGTTCGGACCGCTGTCCGGAGCCGCCGCGTTCAGCGCGGTGACCAACAAGTTGCCACGTGTCGGGGCGGCCGCGACGATCGGCGCAGCTGCGGTCGCGCCGGCGGTAGCCGCGTACACCGCCGCGTTGCTCAGTGACACCGCCGTCCCCGCGTGGCATGACGCCTATCACGACCTGCCGTTCCTGTTCGTCGGATCGGCCGCGCTCGCGGCGGGTGGGCTCGGGCTCGTGACCTCGCCCACGGGTCAAGCGTCGCCGGCGCGCTTGATGTCGACGATGGGGTGGATCGCCGAAGCGGCAGCGACCGAGTCGATGCAGCACCGGCTCGGCATGGTCGCCGAGCCGTACGAGCAGGGCAAGGCGGGCCGGTGGATGCGCGCTGGGAAGGTGCTCGCGATGGCTGGCGCGATCGGGGCATGGCCGGGTCGCCGCAGCCGCGTCCTCAGCATGCTGTCGGGTGCCGCGATGGTCTGCGGCTCGATCTGCACTCGCTTCGGGGTGTTCCACGCCGGCATGCAGTCGGCGAGTGACCCGAAGTACACCGTCGTGCCGCAACGCCAACGACTCGAAGCGAGAGGGGGCGACGGCGATCTTGGAGCGCGCAGCTGAGATCGAACGTGCCCGGCGGCCGGTTGCGATCGTGACCGGCGCGTCGGCCGGCGTCGGTCGGGCGACCGCGATCCTGTTGGCGAAGCGCGGCTACGACGTCGGTCTGTTGAGCCGCGGC
>DASWRR010000541.1:0-2801 GCA_036403055.1 Ilumatobacteraceae bacterium
CGCGATCGGCCGGACGAACGCCCCGGAGATGGGCAGCACCATCACGACGGAACCGCTTGCGTACGGACCGTCGCGCAACCCATGGGACCTCGACCACTCCACCGGCGGTTCGTCGGGCGGTTCAGCGGCGGCGGTCGCGGCGGGGATCGTCGGTGTGGGCCATGCGAACGACGGCGGTGGATCGATCCGAGTCCCCGCGTCGGAGTGTGGCCTGGTCGGTCTCAAGCCGAGCAGGGGCCGCGTCAGCCAGGCGCCGCTCACCGGCGAGTCGTGGGCCGGCGCGACCATCGATGGTTGCGTGACTCGCAGCGTGCGCGATACCGCTGCAGTGCTCGACGCGATCTCCGGGTACGAGCCCGGCGACCCATACGTGGCGCCGCCGTTCCTGCGGCCCCTGGTTCAAGAGGTCGGTGCGGATCCTGGCGCATTGCGCATTGGAGTGCTCGATCGTTCGCCGCTCGTTCCCTCGCACCCCGACTGCGAAGCCGCGGTCGCCGCGGCGGCACGGCTGCTCGAGTCGCTCGGGCATCGCGTCGACGACAGCTCGCCGGCAGCGATCAGCGATGTGGGTTTCCAAGACCGCTTCGTCACCGTCGTTGCCGTCAACACAGCTCATGATCTGCGATTGATGGAGCACAGCCTCGGACGTCCGATCGAAGAAGGCGACCTCGAGCCGGACAACGTCTTCTTCGGCGAGATCGGCAAGTCGGTGTCGGGCGCCGATTACTTGTTGACGCTGACGGAGCAGGCGATGTGGGTCAGGGACATGTTGTCGTGGTGGCACCCGGTCGATGGCAGCGAGGGACACGACCTGTTGCTGACGCCGGTCATCGCGACACCGCCTCCGCCGATCGGTTACCTCGCTGGGCCCGAAGGTGGTATGCGGGTGCGCGAGCTTCTGCAGTTCACCGCGCAGTTCAACGTGACGGGACAGCCGGCGATCAGCCTGCCGCTGTACTGGACGGCCGGCGGGTTGCCGGTCGGGGTGCAAATCGTCGCGGGCTTCGGACGCGAGGACGTGTTGGTGCGAGTCGCTGCGCAACTCGAGGCCGCGCAGCCGTGGGCATCGCGGCGGCCACCCGTCAGCGCCTGATGGAGGCAAGCCTCGACCGGTCTGCGTATTGCGACGCCGCGACGTTCGCGGAGGAGCAGCGCCTCGCGATGGCCACGTCGTGGGTGTGCATCGGTCGAAGCGATTCGATCGCACCGCAAGCCGGCTCGTACCGTCTCGTGTCGGTCGCGGGGGAGAACGTGTTGATCGTCCGTGAGGGCAACGGCGGCTTGCACGCGTTCGCGAACCGATGCATGCATCGCGGCACCGAGCTCGTCAACTCGACAACATCGGACGGCGCTCCATGCTTCGACAACGTGATCCGCTGCCCCTACCACTTCTGGGCATATGGCTTCGACGGGTCCTTGCGCGCATCGCCGTGGGTCGACGACATCGATCCAGCGAAGTTCTCGTTGCATCGATTCGACATCGACGATTGGGGTGGGTTCGCCTTCGTCCGGCTCACGACGGACGGCTCAGCACTGAACGAAGATGTCGGCGCGGCCGCGACTCGCCTCGCTCACTTCCCGCTTGTCGACCTCGTTATCGGTCGTACCGTCGTCTACGACGTCGCTGCGAACTGGAAGGTGCTCGCCGAGAACTACAACGAGTGCTACCACTGCGGCCCGGTGCACCCGGAGCTGTGCGATCTCGTTCCGTCGTTTCGCGTGCGTGGCGGGGCGGCACTCGACTGGGAGCACGGCATCGCGCACCGTCCCGGCGCCGACACCTTCACGCCGAGCGGTACGAGTGCTCGCGCCTCGTTCCCGGGTCTTGTCGACGCAGAGAAGGTCAACCACTTCGGCGAGTTGATCTATCCCAACTTGATGCTGTCGTTGTCACGTGATCATGTCGCGGCGTTCATCCTTCGACCGATTGCCGCTGACCGAACGATCGTCGAATGCGAGTTGCTGTTCCATCGCGACGAGGCGACGAAGGACGATTTCGATCCGACGGACGCACTCGAGTTCTGGCACTTGGTCAACCAGCAGGACTGGGCGATCTGTGAACGTGTGCAGCGCGGGATGGCCAGTCGGACGTTCGAACACGGGTGGTACGCGCCGATGGAGGATCCGAGCCTCGACATCCGGCGTTGGTGGACGATGAAGATGAACGCGAACTGATCGACGAACGTCCAGCGTTTCGCCACACCGGCGAACGGGTACGAGTGCTCGCATGCTTACCATCCTTTTGATCGTTGTCATCGTGCTGCTGCTCGCGGGCGGAGGACTCGGTCTCAGCCGGCGTCGCTGATCACACCAACCAGTTCGCTTCCCACGCCGGATCGTTGAGAGCCGCCCTGTCGAGCGCAAACGGCGCGATGTCGCACTGCGGCTTGCGACCGGCGGCAAGTGCCGCCATGGTCTTCCCGAACCACGCCACGAACTTGTAGCCGTGTCCGGCGCCCAACGCGACGTGAATGTTGTCGTGGCCCGGCAATGAGTCGACGACGAAGTCGCGATCGGGCGGCAGCGTGTACAAGCACGTCGTCGTCGACAGCGCGGGTCCGAGGCGATCTTCGAACACACTCGCAGCGAATGCATTCGTGCGATCCAGGATCAGCGGGTCGGGGTCGAACCCGCGGTCGTCAGGGTCGACCGGCTGTCCGCCACAGTCCTCGGCGATCTTCACGCCGGCACGACCGAACGTCGGAAACCCGTAGAACGACGGGTCGTCCATCCAGATCCATACCGGAAAGTTGCCGAGCGCGAAGTCGTGCGGTGCGTCGGTGTCGTAGTACGTGACCTGC
>DASWRR010000542.1:0-4396 GCA_036403055.1 Ilumatobacteraceae bacterium
GTCGACACCCAACTCGTTGCGCGTTGCAGTTGCAGCCATGGCAACCGGGTCTCGATCGGTCATCAGCAAGAAGGGCGCGATGCAGTAGATGCCGATGTCGAACAGCGCACCGGCGCCGCGTGTGTCGATGCGATGGTCGCCGGCGCTCATGTCCATCGGGTAGCTGAACGACGACCGACCCGATTGCAGCACACCGAGATCGCCGCGGGCGACGAGATCCATCAGCGCCTTCGCCCGTGGATGATGCGGCCACATGTACGCCTCGAGGATGGTCAGCCCGGCGGACTCGGCGTGGTCGAACAGCGCGGCGCTCTCCGACGGCGACATCGTGAGCGGCTTCTCGCACAGCACGTGCTTGCCGGCGTCGAGCGCGCAGTGGCTCCATTCAGCGTGCAGATGGTTCGGCAGTGGGTTGTAGACGGCGTCGATGTCGTCACGAGTGAGCATCTCCGCGTAGGGCGCGAAGTCGTCTCCTCGCCGGCTCGGCGCATCGACGACGACGTGGCCCAGTTGTTCAAACGCGGGTCGCAGCGAGCTCCGGTAGATCCTGCTGGAGCCGCCGAAGACTCCCCATCGCATCATGCGCCGATCACGCACATCTTGATCTCGGTCATCTCCTTCACCGAGTACGCCGGCCCCTCGCGAGTGTTGCCGCTGTCGCGCAGACCGCCGTATGGCTGCTGATCGGCACGCCAGGTCGGCACTTCGTTGACCAGGACACCGCCGTAGTCGAGGGTGTGGATCGCTCGGAGCGCCTTGCTGATGTCGGCCGTGAAGATCGCCGCCTGCAGTCCGAACGACGAGTCGTTGGCGAGGTCGAACGCATCGTCCAGCTCGCTGTACGTGGCGATCGCGACGACGGGTCCGAACACCTCCTTCGAGCACACCTTCATGTCGGGCTTGGCATTGGTGATGACCGTCGGACGCAGCACGCCGTCTTCGTCGACCCCTCCGCCGGTGAGCACCTTGGCGCCGCCGGACTCCGCTTCAGCGACCCACGACACGACGCGGTCGCGCTCGCTCTTCGAGATCAGCGCAGACACATCGGTTGCCTCGTCGAGAGGATCGCCGACGACGAGCGAGTTGACGTGGTCGACGAGAGCCGCCGTGAAATCGTCGGCGATCGAGCTGTGGACGTAGATGCGCTGAGTCGAGATGCAACTCTGGCCCGCGTGGCTGAAGCCGGCGATCTTGATCTTCGCTGCGGCGGTCTTCCAATCGCCGTCGGGTTCGATGATGACCGGGGCGTTGTTCCCGAGCTCGAGACCGACGCGCTTGCGCGGTGCTCGGGCACGGATGCCCCAACCGACGTCAGGTGATCCGGTGAACGTGATCAACGCGATGTCCGGGTGATCGACGATCGCGTTGCCGACGGTGCCGCCACCCCCGGTCACCACGTGGAGGTACTCCGGCGGCAATCCGCACTCCTCGGTGAGCAGCTTCGCGAGGGCGATCGAGCTGAACGGTGTCTGGCTTGCCGGCTTCAGTACGACCGGGCAGCCGGCGGCGATCGCTGGCGCGAGCTTGTGCGCCACGAGATTGAGCGGGAAGTTGAATGGCGCGATCGCGCCGACCACACCGATCGGCACGCGCAAGGTGAAGCCGAGCTTGCCCTCGCCGGCCGCCAACGCGTCGAGTGGAACCATCTCACCGGTCAGCTTGCGCGCTTCGGCCGCGGCGAACTGGAACGTCCCGACGGCACGCTCGGCCTCCCCCCGAGCCGTCTTGATCGGCTTGGCAGCTTCCTTCGCGATGATCATCGCGAACTCGTCTCGACGCTCGGTCAGCAAGTGTGCCGCGCGGTCGAGTATCGCGGCGCGCTTCCAGAGCGGCAACGGCGTCTTGAGAGCGGCCTTGGCGATCGCCACTGCCGTGGCGACGTCGGCTTCGGTGTGGGCAGGGATCTCGCCGATGATCGAGTCGTCGAACGGCGAGCGAACAGTGATCGTTTCAGCCATGTCAACCGACGATACTTGCCCTATGAGCAGCCCTCGTCATCCGTTCCTCGAGTGGGAAGGACCGCTTCCATTCGCCCATCGCGGCGGCGCGAGCGATGCTCCCGAGAACACGATGGAGGCGTTCGAATACGCGGTCGGTGTCGGCTATCGGTACCTCGAGACCGACGTCCAGGTGACGTCGGACGGAGTACTCACGGCGTTCCACGACAACGATCTACGACGCACCACCGGGCGTCCCGGCAAGATCAGCGACCTGCCGTGGAGCGAGGTGTCGACCGCGTTGGTCGACGGCACGGCGCACATCCCGTTGCTCGAGGACCTCCTCGGCGCATGGCCCGACGCGCGCATCAACATCGATTGCAAGTCGAGTGCAGCCGTCGAGCCGCTGATCGCGACATTGCGGCGGACGAACACCCTCTCCCGGGTGTGTGTCGCGGCCTTCAGCGACGTGCGGTTGCGGCGCTTGCGTGCCACGCTCGGTACTGGTCTGTGCAGCTCGCTCGGGCCCGTCGAGCTCGGCTTGCTGAGGTTTGGACTGCTGCGCCGCCCGGCGGGCGCCGCGGCTCAGGTCCCGGTCAAGCAGGGACCGCTGACCGTCACGAATCGCCGATTCGTCGAACGATGCCACCGGCTCGGCCTCCAGGTCCACGTGTGGACCATCGACGACGCCGCCGAGATGAACCGCCTGCTCGACCTGGGTGTCGACGGCATCATGACCGACCGTCCGCTCGTGCTGCGCGAGGTGCTCCAGTCTCGCGGTGCCTGGCACTCCCCGTGAGCAGCGCGCCGGCCGCGAGGAGCACTGCGCCGACGAGCGTCACGATCGGACCCTCTTGGGCGGCGATGAACGACGTCGTCGGCGCGGACCGGACGGCCAACGCGACTCCGCCGACGACGACGGCGACAAAGCCAGCGGATGCTGGCGTGAGCCACCTACGCGGGAACCACTGCAACGTGACCGCGACCGCGAGCAGGAACGGCACGATCGGCCACAGTCTGAGCCCCCATCCGACTGCGCCAGACCGTGAGAATCCGATTCGATCCACCAGCGAGAAGATGTCGTAGCTGTTCCGCCGGCGCGTTCCGGATCGCAGCCATGGCAGGAAGGTCCCCAACAGCGCAACGAGCGCGCCCGACGTCGCGAGCACGCGCCCGATGAGAAACCGCTGCACCTCGAAAGCGTAGGTTCCGGTCATGTCCTCGCCCCGGTTTCACTCGGTCCGCTCACCGCACGGACTGGTCGCCAGCGCCGACCAGCTCGCGACGCAGGCCGGGCTTCGAGCCCTCGTTCTCGGCGGCAATGCCGTGGACGCCGCACTCGCGACGAACGCGGCAATCGCCGTGACCGCACCACAGCTGTGCGGTATGGGCGGCGACCTGTTCGCGCTCGTCCACCGCGATGGCGAGGTGTTCGCCCTCAACTCGACGGGCCGCGCCGGCTCTGGCGCGGACGCGGCGGCACTGCGTGCCGAAGGGCACACCGAGATGCCGTTCCGGCACGACATCCGATCTGTCACGGTTCCGGGATGCGTGGATGGGTGGATCGCGCTCCACGAACGGTTCGGCACTCTGCCGCTTGCCACGCTCATGCAACCGGCGGTCGATCTCGCCACGGATGGGTTCCCGGCCAGCCCTCTCCTCGTCGGCGCAGCCGCACGGGCGGACGAAGGTGCGAGCGAGAACCTCGCCGAGCTCATCAACCAGCTCAGTCGTCCCGGTGCCAGAGTCGTCCGCAAGGGCGCAGCTCGCACCTTGGCGGCGATCGCCGAGGGAGGCCGCGAAGCGTTCTACCAAGGTGAGTTCGGCAGCGGGCTCGCAGCGCTCGGCCCGTCGCTGTACACCGACGAGGACCTCGCGCGCCCGTTGCCGGAGTGGGTCACCCCGCTCATGGCCCGAGCCTTCGGCGTCGACCTCTGGACGCTGCCGCCGAACTCGCAGGGCTATCTCACGCTCGGCGCCGCCGAGCTCGCCAGCAGGCTCGACCTCCCTGCCGACCCGAACGACGTTCGCTTCGCACACCTGCTCATCGAAGCGGCGACCGCGGCCGGATTCGACCGTCCCGACGTCCTCAGTGACACCGCCGACGGAGACGAGCTGCTGCGCACCATCGCAGGGCGCAGCGGCATGATCGACACCGACCGGGCGTCCAATCGCTGGGCGCCCGGGCGCCACGGTGACACCACCTACCTCTGCACGATCGACGCACACGGAATGGGTGTCTCGTTGATCCAATCGAACGCGGCGGGATTCGGGTCAGGGCTTGCCGAGCCGAGCACCGGCATCAACCTCCACAACCGCGGGATCGGGTTCAACCTGCGCGAGGGTCATGCCGCCGAGTTCCGCGCCGGCCATCGTCCGCCGCACACGTTGTGCCCCGCAATGGCGACTGCCGATGGAAGCCTTCGCGCGGTGTTCGGCACGATGGGCGGAGACGCACA
>DASWRR010000543.1:0-5893 GCA_036403055.1 Ilumatobacteraceae bacterium
GTGTTGGTGCCGGTCCAGGGTCCGGCGACGACGGCAGGACGGCGACTGCGCTTCGGCTGACGGCGGCGATGCGGGACCGCGATCTTCGGAATCCACTGGTAGGTCTCCAGCATCCCGACGCCGCGGGCCGCGAGCGCACCGACGAGGAGCGACACGAGGAAGAAGATCAGGCGTCGGCCGGCGCGGTCGCCGGTGAGCTGCAGGATTTCGGCGGCGACGTAGATCGCGCCGAGCACCCATGCCGGGATGCCGAAGAAGAACCGCACGTTCGGGTACTCGGCGATGAACGTCAGGAGCACGACGAGTTGCACCGTGTGCACACCGGCCTGGGGCAGGTCGAGCGCCGTCCCGACGAGCCCCGGGATCAGGATGATCATCGTCAGGAACCAGGCGAACTTCGTCCGGCCGACTTGTTCCTCGAGCTTCGAGCCGAAGTACCACAGAACCGCGATCGAGACGATCACCCACAGCAGTGGTTGGTCGAACCCGTTGGCCAACGGCCAGGTGACGATTCGCCACACCTGGCCAGAGGTGACCTCACTCGGGATCAACGCCAGCCGGATCAGCTGCGTCTTGTCGATCGCGTACACGAGCACCGAAACCGCGCACAACAGGCCGAGCAGAGCGGCCGACCCGATGTCCAATGTGCCGACGCGGAACCAGGGATCGTTCGGTCCCCGACGGTTCGGCTTGGAGTAGGCAAATCGACCGGCCACGGGTGAAACCCTACCGCGACATGCCCAGCGAGAGGGCCAGCCGACCGAACCCTCTAGCCTCGAATTTGATGGTCAAACGTCCGCCTGCTGGCACGATTCCCGACACCCCAGGGTCGTATCAGTTCAAGGACGCGCTCGGCCGCGTGATCTACGTCGGCAAGGCATCAAGCCTGCGCCAGCGGCTGTCGAACTACTTCCAAGACCCGCGCAACATGCATCCGCGGACGGCGCAGATGGTGGCGACGGCGGAGACGGTCGAGTGGATCGAGGTGCGCAACGAGGTCGAGGCGCTGATGCTCGAGTACAGCCTCATCAAGCAGCATCGGCCGCGCTTCAACATCCGCCTGCGCGACGACAAGAGCTACCCGTTCCTCGCCGTGACGCTCGACGAACAGTTCCCTCGGGCGCTCGTGATGCGCGGCCGGAAGCGAAAGGGCACGCGGTACTTCGGGCCGTACGCCCACGCCTACGCGATTCGCGACACGCTCGACCTGCTGCTGCGCAGCTTTCCGATCCGGACGTGCAGCCCGGGCAAGTTCAACGAGCACCAGCGGCTCGGGCGTCCCTGTCTGTTGTTCCACATCGAGAAGTGCAGCGGGCCGTGCGTCGGCGAGATCGACGAGGTGAGCTACCGCCAACTCGTCACGGAGCTGTGCGACTTCCTCGACGGGGACACCGACGACATCCTCAGGCGGCTCGAGGCGGAGATGAAGGCCGCGGCGAGCGAGTTGGAGTACGAGCGCGCCGCCCGAGTGCGAGATCGGCTTGCGGCGGTGCATCGTGCGATCGAGAAGCAGCAGATGGTCGCCGAGCGCAACGAAGACATCGATGTCATCGGTCTTGCCGACGACGAGCTCGAAGCCGCCGTGCAGATCTTCTACGTCCGCAAGGGTCGTGTGGTGGGTCGCAAAGGTTTCGTCGTGGACAAGGTCGAAGATGTCAGTGCCGGCGGGCTGATCGATCGCATCCTCGAGGAGCTGTACGGCGATGAGCCGCCGCTCGGTGTGCCGAAGCAGGTGCTGGTGCCCGTCGAGCCGGAAGACCTGTCGACCTACGAGGAGTGGTTGACGATGATGCGCGGGTCGAAGGTGCAGATCCGAGTTCCGATGCGCGGCGACAAGCGCGACCTGCACGAGACGGTCACGCGCAACGCGAAGGAAGAGTTCATGCGCCACCGGTTGCGCCGCGCCGGTGATCACAACGCGCGCAGCCGTGCCCTCACCGAGCTGCAGGACCTGCTCGGATTGCCGGAGGCGCCATTGCGCATCGAGTGCTACGACATGGCTCACCTGCAGGGGAGCGACTACGTCGGGTCGATGGTCGTCGTCGAGGACGGCCTGCCGAACAAGCGCGAGTATCGACGATTCAAGATCAGGGACGTGCCGGGCAACGACGACTACGCCGCGATGGAAGAGGTCCTGACCCGGCGGTTGACGGCGTATCTCGACGAGCGTGATCGCCCGATGAACGAGCTCGGTCAGCGGCCCGGCAAGTTCTCGTACCCGCCGCAGCTGCTGCTGGTCGACGGTGGCAAGGGTCAGCTCGCGGTTGCCGAGCGAGTCGTCAGGTCGCTCGGGCTCTTCGACGAGATCCCGATCGCGTCGTTGGCCAAGCGCTTCGAGGAGGTCTACACGCCTGGTCGCAGCGAACCCGTCGAAGTACCGCGGGGGAGCGAGGCGCTGTTCATGTTGCAGCGGATCCGCGACGAAGCTCACCGCTTCGCGAACACGTTCCACCGCGAGCTTCGCGGCAAGCGGATGACGACCAGTTCGCTCGACGGCATTCCGGGGCTCGGCGAATCGCGGAAGAAGAAACTGGTCCAGGTGATGGGCGGGGTCAACGCGGTGAAGCGTGCGTCGCTCGAGCAGCTGAAGGCGCAGTCGTTCCTTCCGGACACGGTCGCAGAAGCGGTGCATGCGAAGTTTCACCAGGGGACCGCGTCCTCGTCCGCGACATCCGCTGATCGATAGGTACCCGACGCGATCTGGTTGAACAGTCGCTCGGCTCGACGCTGCTCGGCGAGCTCCTTCTCGCGGGCAACGATGTGCGGAGGCAATCGCGGCGGAGCAGTCCTGAACCGCTCGCGCGCCGATTGCCGCGTCATCACCAGCAGCCGCCCGATCTGCGCCCAGTGGTAACCGTTGCGCCGAGCGAGTGCGACAGACCGTTCGGTCAGCCAGTCGTCCGCCTTCAGTTCACGAGACGCGATCAACGCGCTCTTTGCGTCGTCGCCCATCGCCCGGTCGATCAGGCCGCGCGGCGCCGTCCCGACCAATCGGCAACATGCCCGCGTTTTCGGATGCAACAGTTGC
Organism: Ilumatobacteraceae bacterium; assembly: GCA_036403055.1. Lineage (GTDB taxonomy): Bacteria > Actinomycetota > Acidimicrobiia > Acidimicrobiales > Ilumatobacteraceae > JAENVT01. Next base: position 3,029 of record DASWRR010000543.1, read on the forward strand.
GGCTGTCGACGCGACAGGTGAACCTGTCGTCTGCGAAAACCTGTATGCCTTCCGCACGGCGGCGACAGCGCCCGTACGATCGCAGCGTGACCGACGAGAACCTGTGGGAGACCCACGCGGCCTGGTGGATCGAGGGGTTCACCGAGGGCGCCGACCCCGAGTACGAGGAGCAGATTCTGCCGCTGGCGGCGGCCGAGCTCGCAGGTGCGCGACGGGTCCTCGACGTCGGGTGCGGTGACGGTCAGATCAGCCGGCTCGCGGGCTCGCTCGGCGCCGACGTCGTCGGGATCGACCCGACATGGAACTGCGTCAGCGTCGCAGCACAACGTGGCGGCGCGTCGTTCGCCCGCGCCGAGGCAGCGTCACTTCCGTTTGCCAGCGGCAGCTTCGACGCGGTCGTCGCATGCTTGGTGTTCGAGCACATTCGCGACGTCGACGAAGCGATCTCCGAGGTGTCACGAGTGCTCGAGCCGGGCGGGCTGTTCTGCTTCTTCCTCAACCATCCGCTGTTGCAGACACCGAACAGCGGGTGGATCGACGATCACATCCTCGACCCACCGGAGCAGTACTGGCGCATCGGTGCATACCTCGTCGAGCAGGAGAGCGACGAGGAGGTCGAGAAGGACGTCTTCATTCCGTTCATCCACCGACCGCTGAGCCGTTACGTCAACACGCTCGCGCAGAACGGCTTGCTGATCGAACGGATGCTCGAACCGTCGCCGCCCGAAGGATTCCTCGAACGGGCGAGCGAATATCTCGACGCCGCGACGATCCCGCGCCTGCTGTATCTGCGAACACGCAAGATGTAGGCAATACGATCGTCGGGAGTGGCCGACATCGTGCTGATCACCGGATTGTCCGGCGCCGGGCGTTCGGGCGCCGCAGCTGTGCTGGAAGACCTCGGGTGGTACGTCATCGACAACCTGCCGACATCGTTGGTCGACACCATCGTCGAGTTGGCGAGCAAGCCGGGCAGCGACATCGAGCGATTGGCGCTGGTGTCGGGTCGCCAGCACATCGACGTGCTGCCAAAGGTCGCAGCACTGCGCGGCGACGGTCACCGTGTGCGGATCGTGTTCCTCGATGCGACGACCGGCGAACTGGTGAAGCGATACGACTCGTCTCGTCGGAAGCATCCGCTCGACGCGGAGGCCGAGGGCCTCGTCGAGGCAATCGAGCTCGAGCGGTCCCTGTTGGATCCGGTCAGGACCGCAGCTGATCTCGTGATCGACACGACCGACCTCAACATCCATCAGTTGAAGGCCAAGCTGATCGCCGCGTTCGACCACACGGGCGACGGTCAGCGTCTTCAGATCGCGATCGAGAGCTTCGGGTACAAGTACGGGTTGCCGATCGACGCCGATGTCGTGATGGATGTGCGGTTCCTTCCGAATCCGCACTGGGAAGAGGCGCTTCGACCGTTGACGGGTCACGACCCTGCGGTGCGCGACTTCGTGTTGGAGCGATCCCATGCGTCGCAGTTCCTCGACGAGTTCGAGGCGATGATGGTGAAGCTGGTGCCGGCGTACGAGGCCGAGGGCAAGAGCTACTTGACGATTGCGATGGGTTGCACCGGCGGCCGCCACCGCAGCGTTGCAGTGGCCGAGGACCTTGCGGCCCGTTTGCGCGCCCGCGGCATCGCGGTGACGACCGGGCATCGCGACATCGCACGCTGAAGAACTATCCTCCGTCTTTCGCCCTGTGAAAGGAACACCGCGCATGACCGTTCGTGTCGGCATCAATGGCTTTGGTCGAATCGGCCGCAACTTCTTTCGTGCCGCCAAGCAACGTGGAGTCGACATCGACTTCGTTGCGGTCAACGATCTCGGTTCTGTCGAGACGATGGCACACCTGTTGAAGTACGACTCGGTGCTCGGGATCCTGCCCAACACGATCAAGGCGCACAAGGACGGGATCTCGGTCGACGGCGACGTGTTGAAGGTGCTCTCGCAACGTGACCCGAAGCTGCTGCCATGGGGCGACCTCGGCGTCGACGTCGTGATCGAATCGACCGGCTTCTTCACCAAGCGCGAAACCGCCGCGTATCACTTGGACGGTGGTGCACCGCTCGTCATCGTGTCGGCGCCCTGCGACGGCGCCGACACGACGGTGGTGTACGGCGTCAACCACAAGGACTTCGACTTCAAGACCGACAAGGTCATCTCTAACGCGAGTTGCACGACGAACTGCTTCGTGCCGTTGGTCAAGGTGCTCGACGACACGTTCGGTGTCGAGCAAGGTCTCATGCAGACCGTGCACGCCTACACCGGCGATCAGATGCTCGTCGACGGCCCGCACAAGGACCTGCGCCGGGCGCGCGGTGCCGCGATCAACATCGTCCCCACGTCGACCGGCGCGGCGCGCGCGACGAGCCTCGTCCTCACGTCGATGAAGGGCAAGCTCGACGGAACGTCGTTGCGCGTCCCTGTTCCGACCGGCTCGATCGTCGACTTCACGGCGAACCTCACGAAGGCGGCTTCCGTTGATCAGATCAACGCTGCGTTCCGGAAGGCTGCGACGAGCGGACCGCTGAAGGGCATTCTTCGTTACTGCGAGGACCCAATCGTTTCGAGTGACATCGTCACCGATCCCCACAGCAGCATCTTCGATTCGCTGCTGACGATGAGCATGGGCAACATGGTCAAGGTCCTCGCGTGGTACGACAACGAGTGGGGCTACTCGAACCGACTCGTCGACACCGCGCTCTACGTCGGCGGCAAGATCCCGAAGTCGAGGGCGAAGCGCTCGTGAGCCATCTGCCCACGCTGCCTGATCTCGGCGACGTGCGGGGCAAGCGAGTCCTCATTCGCACGGACTTCAACGTCCCGACCGAGAACGGCATCATCACCGACGACTTCCGCATCC
>DASWRR010000544.1:0-1702 GCA_036403055.1 Ilumatobacteraceae bacterium
TGTCTCCGTCCTCGGCGCTGTTGCGTTCGTGGCGACAGACGGACTCGCTGCTTTCGTTGCCGCCCCGGCTGCTGGGTTCCTTGGTGATCTCGGGCGACGTGCGGCCAAGCCGTTCGTGCCCAGTAAGGAAGCCGAGCAGGCGCGGCGTGACGTCTCTGTTCAGTCCAATCGAGTTCAGCTGAGCGCGGCACTGGTTGAATGGCAGACGAGCCTTTCGCGCGAACTCGCTCTTACCACCGATGCCCTGACCACCCCTGCAGCCGCGCATGCCGAACTACTCCGGGAGCGGATCGAGCGCTACGCGGAGTGGGTTGCCGCGCTTCGTAGCGGCGCGGGCGAACTGTCGGCGGCTCTCTCGATACCCTCTTGACCGGGAGGTAGGCCATGTCAGACAGCGATTGGGCGGCATTGCCGCTGGTCAAGCTCGCGCAGCAGACCGAGGAACTGCGGGCTCAGCTGGTCGAGACCTTGCAGTCCAGCGGCAATGAAGCGCTGATAGCACTGGCGGACAGCACGCCATCGGCGGCTTCGAGCGACTCCGTGTGTCTGGTCTTCGTCGGTCAGTACAACGCCGGCAAGTCGAGCATCATCAACTGCCTCACCGGACTCGACCTCCCAGTCGGTTCCGACGTCACCACCAATACCGCGTCTGCTCACTCGTGGTTCGGTCACCTCGTCGTCGACACTCCTGGCGTCCATGCGGGCGTCGACATTGCGCACGACACTGCTACCGATCGCGCACTCGACGTGGCCGACGCCGTCGTGTTCGTGCTGACCAGCGAAGGGTTCGACGAGACGTCGGCCGCGTACTTCCGTGAGCTCCTGGCGCGATTGCGCGGCGATGGACAGCTCATCGTGGTGGTGAACAAGGCACACTCGGAGGATTCGGAGCGCGACGAGATTCTCGCCGACCTTCGTACGGTGTACTCAGGTATCGATGGGGTGATACAGCTGGTCTGGGTCGAGGCCCGCGACTGGCTCACCGCCAATGCGTACGCCGAACCCGAAGTGCGGCGACGCCGCTCGAACGTTGCCGGCCTGGCCGCCGCGATCGACGTCATGACACATCGGGGCGGCGCGCAGCTACGGCTGGCCACGCCCTTGCGAGAGCTTTCCAGGCACGTTCGAAAGGCGATCGACCTGGTGGTCGGGACCGAGCACCGTGGCGCACTCGAAGCCCTCGATCGTCTCGCTGACGAAATTGACGAGCGACGAGGCGATCTCGTGCACGCCGTCACGGTCGCCGTCGGTCACGCTGAGCACGACCTGGCCACGAAACTCATTGCTGCGGGGCCGTCACACCTGCCAGAGCTCATCGACGAGGCGATCGCTGACGTCCAGGCCAACTTCGTCGCCGAGATCAACGCCCGCGCAGACAAGGTCGCCCAAGAGGCATCGAAGGCGCTCACCATCTTCGAAGCCTCAGCACCGGTAGCTCCCGCCGGCTCGTCCATTGCAGCCGATGTCTGGCCACGGCTGCGCGATCAGGTGCTGAGTGGTCTGAGGCTGATGACCTACAACTTCCAGGGGGCTAATGCCCGTCCCGGCGGCGTCGGGCACGCGATCGTGACGAGGGCGTGGCACGGCGTCGGCGGCAAGTTCAAGCCGTGGGGGGCGGTGAAGGCCGCCGAAAACGTTGGGAAGGTCGGCAGGGTCGGGGGCGTCGCGCTTGTCATCGGCGAGGGGGCCGTTGGGGTATGGG
>DASWRR010000545.1:0-2782 GCA_036403055.1 Ilumatobacteraceae bacterium
CTGATGCCCGACGTCTCGGTGATGCACGTCTTCGACACCGCCAGCGGTGTCCGGCTCGAAGGCTGAGACATGGCTGATCCCGACGAGCGGATCGATCCGTACCTCCGTACCGTCGTCCACGTCGTCGGCGCGCGCCAGGCACGGCCGAACCTCCCTTCGACGGGATGCCCTTTCTGCGTCGGCGGTCTCGAGGCGCCCCTCCCCTACGACGTCCACTGGTTCCGCAACCGTTGGCCGGCCATGCAGGGCGACCGGTGCGAGGTCGTGCTGTACACCCCGGATCACAACGCAACGCTGTGGTCACTCGGTGCCGATGGCGTGCGCAAGGTCATCGATCTCTGGGCTGAGCGAACGACTGCGCTCGGCCGACGCGACGACGTCGAGTTCGTGCTGGTGTTCGAGAACCGCGGGCCGCAGGTCGGCGCGACGATCGCTCATCCCCACGGTCAGATCTACGCGTACGACCACATCCCGCAGCGTCCCACCCAGCTGCTCAACGCCGGGTGGAAGCCGGAGGCGGACTGCGGCGATCGGTTCGTGACGCGGTCCGAGACGCGCGATCACGACCCGTCGAGCGGTTGGACGGCATGCGTGCCAGAGGCGTCGACGTTCCCGATCGCGCTGACGCTCGCACCGGTCGAGCAGGTACCCGACCTGCCGTCGCTCGACGACAAGGGCCGCGACGCGTTGGCCGCGCTGCTCGTCGACGTGCACTACCGACTCGACCGTCTCTACGACCAGCCGTTGCCGTACATGATGTGGCTCAATCAGCGCCCGACCGACGGTCAGGAGTGGCCGCAGTCGTGGTTCAACATCGAGATCGTCTCGCCGTGGCGCAGCGCGGGAGTTGCCCGATTCATCGCCGCGGCAGAAGTCGCCTGCGGCGAATACTTCAATCCAGTGATTCCCGAAGATCTGGCTCGGCAACTTCGGGCTCTGACTCCTCCTGCGGAACTGCTGGAACGTCATCGCGGTGTCGCTGCCAATCGATCAGCAGATACGCCACCGCAATGAGACCGACGATCAACGCGACCCACTGATTCAGGCGAAGACCGCCGGCAGTGTGCGCCGGGTCGATGCGCAGACCTTCGACCCAGAAGCGGCCCGTCGCATAGCCGACGACGTACATGGCGAAGAGGCGGCCGGGACGAAGCCGGAAGCGACGGTCGATCCGCAGCAGCACGACGCACAGCGCGAGGTTCCACAATGACTCGTACAGGAACGTCGGGTGAAACGTCGTCCCCGGCGCATAGCCCGCCGGGATCTTGTCGGCGTCGATGCGCAGACCCCATGGCAACGTGGTCGCCTTGCCGAACAGCTCCTGGTTCCACCAGTTGCCCCATCGACCGATTGCCTGGGCCAGCGGCAGCGCGGGCGCGGCAGCCGACAGTCCGACCGCCGGGCGAATGCCGCGACGTTTGAACGCCCACATCGCGACGAGCGCACCGGCGAGGATCCCACCAGGAATCCCGAGACCGCCTCGCCAGATCTGCGGTATCCGGCCGAGGTCGTTGCGGAACGAATCCCAATCGGTGACGACGTGGTACAACCGCGATCCGATCACCCCGGCGATCACGGCCCAGACGGCCATCGAGCTGGCGTCCTCGCGCGTGCCTTGACCCTTCGCTTCGAGACGCCGACCCGTCAACCACACGGCGGCGATCACACCGAGCGCGATCATGAGACCGTAGGCGTGAATCGACAACGGACCGATGTTGAGCGACCCGCTGGACGGGCTCGGGATGCTGGCGACGATGGCGGACATCAACGAGCGATGACCCGGGTGGCGAACTCGACGGTGGAGTCGAAGATCAGTTGCTTGTCGAAGTCCTGCGTTGCAACGTGAAAGCTGCGCTCGAGCGTGATCCGCTCCAGCGGGCCGCCGTAGTGATCGGCGAGGAACTCCGCTTGGACCGGATCGACAACGTGGTCCTGCGGTGAGCTCATCAGCAGCAACGGGATGTGGATGTCCGCGTACTGGTGACTCAGCGGTTCGATGCCGTCGACGAGCATCGATACGAGCGCCTCGATCGGCGTGCCCTCGTACGCACTCTCCTTCGCATCGGGATCGGCGATGTCGCTGCCGATGCCGGGGAGGACCGCGGTACCTCCTTCGGCCATGCCGCGCAGCATGTCGATGACGTCCGCGTTCTGCGGTTGGGTCACCGGGTTGATGCACACGAGACCGGCGATCTCAGGATGGTCGGCGCCGAGCCGAAGCGTCAGCGCTCCACCCATGCTGAGGCCGACGACGATGATGTGGCTCGCTCGCTGGGCGAGCCGCTGGTACGCCGCTTCGGCCTCACCGGCCCAGTCGCTCCACCGCGTCGGCACCATGTCGTCGACCACCGTGCCGTGCCCTGGCAATCTCGGCATCTCGATGTGAAACCCCGCGGCTGCGAGCGCCTCGGCGACGCCGCGCATCGACGCTGGGTTGCTGGTGAAACCGTGCACGACAACGGCGCCGTCGTGGCCGTGGCCTTCGTGCGACCAGGGTTCGGCACCGGCGATGATCGGATTCGTCATGGCCCGATTATGGCAGCGCGTCGGCGGTTCACGCGTAGGGATCGTTCGATGTCAACGGTTCCTCCCACCAGTCGGACGGCACACCGGTGGCCTCCCAGTCGGGAAACGGGTAGATGCAGTTGACCGGACACGCAGGCAGACATTTGTCGCAGCCGCTGCACAGCTCGGGCAGGATCACGACATCGGGCCCGTGGTTGAAGATCGCCCCGAACTGCGGCGGGCAGGCGCGCAGACAGGCATCGCAGTTGATGCACTC
>DASWRR010000546.1:0-10428 GCA_036403055.1 Ilumatobacteraceae bacterium
CACAACGAGGGTCACGATGCCGTTCCGCCGATCGTCGATCAGCCGACCTGGGAAGCTTCGCTGGCCGAACTGCGCGTTCGCGAAAAGGCGGCGACCCGCGAGCTCGACGCCATCGCCGCCGCTCGGCGACGGCTGCCCATGGTCGAACTTCCGGACTACATCCTCGAGGGCGCCGACGGACCGGTGCGGCTGTGCGACGTCTTCGACGGCAAGCGCCAGCTCATCGTCTACAACCACATGTGGTTTCCCGGCGAGGAGTGGCAGTGCTCCGGTTGCACCGGGTTCACGAGCCAGTTCACCAGGTTGGAGTTCCTCGAGGCGTACGACGCCCGATTCGTGATCGTGACACAGGGCCCGATCGACGAAGCGCTGGCCTACCGCGCCCGGGTCGGCAACAAGATGGAGTGGTACTCCACTGCCGACAGCCCGTTCGGTGCCGACATGGGCGCACCTGCCGGCGGTGGCTTCCAGCTGAACGTCTTCCTCCGCGTCGACGAGACGGTGTACCGGACGTACAACACCCAAGGCCGCGGAGTCGAACAGTTCAGCTACTCCTTCCCGCTCATCGACGTCCTCCCCTACGGGCGGCAGGAGGACTGGCAGGACTCGCCCGACGGATGGCCACAGTCTCCGGCGTACAGCCGGTGGGCGCCGTCGCAAGCCTTCGCGATGTACGCGTAGCAACTCCACCGTGCTTGCACCGACGATTCGCGGCAGGCACCATTCCGCAATGTCGACGTCTCTGAGCGCGCGATGTCTGGTCTTCACGGTGCTCGCTGCGCCAGTCTTGGTCGTCGCGCTCAGCGAGTCGATGGTTGGGGCGTCGTGCACGACAGGCGGGTTTCCGAGTGTCGTTGTCACCGGCGTCGTTGTGGCCACCTCTGTTGATCCCGACAGAGGCGTCGTGGCAACAGTTCGCAGCGACGATGGACGCAACACAGCCGTCGTGTTCTACGGGCGTTACCCGAACAACAAGCTCGCCGACGGTAGCGAGATCACCGTCGAGGATTCGTGGCCCGGCGAGCTTCCCGCAGTCGGCGCGTCCTACGCGATTTCGGGCGCAAAGTTCGAGGGTGAAGGCGGTCCGCTCGGAGTCAGCATGTGCGCTGCGTCGCCGTCGGTCCAGGCACTCGCAAATACAGCAGCCACCGTCGTCGGCACGGACTCTCCTCGGCCGCCGACATCGATCGCGCCGACCCGCGAACCCGTTGCGGTGTCGAGCGGAGGCGGCTTGTCGGGTGCTGCCGCCATCGCAGTGATGACCGGAGTTGTTCTCGGCGTGGGTGCGGTGGTTGCGCTCGTCCGTCGCCGCACGCCGCGCGACGTCGGGCGCCAACCATGACCACCACCGGCCCGCAGGGTCCGCCGACCGTGTCATTCCCCGTCCCACCGGCGAGCGACGACGCGAATCATGTGTACGTCTCGGTCGGACACGGGCAGATGATGACCGATCCGATGAAACCGTTGGGGCTTTCGCTGTGGCAGATGACAACGCCTGCGCCGATGTGCGAAGCCGGTGGGCGATTGTTCGTCGATGTCACGATGCGGTTGGCGTCACGGTCGAGTCGAGCCGCCCTCCTCGATCTTTTCGGCAGATCCGATCCGCTCCTGCGCGACGCGCTCGAGACCGTGATCGACCGCGGCGACTTCATTCCGTCATTGCCCGATGTTGCTCCGACACCGCCGCCAGTTGTCGTCGACCCGTCGCCGATCGACACGGACGCTGCGATCGTCACGGAGTTGATCGCGCAGACTGAGGTCTCCGTCGCCGCGTGCGAGCGTGAGATCCAGACCAGATCAGGACTGGCGTTGTTCGACTTCATCCTGAGCGACTTCGAAGAGTTGCGGCGCGTGCTGTTCGATCCGCGAAGCAATCAGGTCTTCATGGCGGCAATCAATGCCTCCTGGTGGCTCAACGAGCGGCTGCTGACGTGGTTGGGTGAACGAAACGTGGCCGACACGTTGACGCAGTCCGTTCACCACAACGTCACTTCGGAGATGGGGCTCGCTCTGCTCGACGTCGCCGACGTCGTCCGCCAACACTCCGACGTCGTGGCATTCCTGCACAACGTCGACGACGACGGCTTCCTCGGCGAACTCGACAGTCTCGACGGAGGGCCGCAGGCACGCGCCGCGATCGAGCGGTTCCTCGAGAGGTACGGGATGCGTTGTGCCGGCGAGATCGACATCACCAGACCCCGTTGGAGCGAACAGCCCAAGACGCTGCTGCCAATCATCCTCGCCCACGTCGAGCACGCGGAGCCGGGCGAGGCACACCGCCGGTTCGAGCACGGTCGCGTGCAAGCGTCGGCCAAAGAGCAAGAGATCCTGGAGCGCCTGCAGGCGCTGCCTGATGGCGAGGAGAAAGCGGCAGAGACGAAGCGGATGATCGACCTTGTACGGACGTTCATCGGCTATCGCGAGTATCCGAAGTACGGCATGGTCTCTCGGTACTTCGTCTACAAGCAGGCCCTTCTCGCAGAGGCCGACCGGCTCGTTGCGAACCGAGTGCTTCGTGACCGCGAAGACACCTACTTTCTGCGGTTCGACGAATTGCACGAGGTCGTGCGCACGAAGCATGTCGACGATGACCTCATCGAAGAACGCAAAGCAGCGTTCCGTTGGTATCTCACGTTGACCCCGCCGAGGGTGCTTACTTCAGACGGTGAATCCATCGCCGGAACGTATCGACGAAGCGACGTCCCGAGCGGCGCACTGCTGGGCGTAGCGGTCTCCGGTGGGATCGTCGAAGGGCGCGCCCGCGTGATCACCGACATCGCTGACGCGGACCTCGAGCCCGGCGACATCCTCGTCACGGCGTACACCGACCCGAGTTGGACGCCCGCCTTCGTCGGCGTCGCCGGCCTGGTGACGGAAGTCGGCGGCACGATGACACACGGCGCCGTGGTCGCGCGCGAGTACGGCCTGCCGGCGGTCGTGGGCGTGGATCGAGCCACCGAGCGGATACGCGACGGTCAGCGGATTCGCCTGAACGGAACGGACGGCTACGTGATCGTGCTCGACGGAGACGGTCAATGACCTGCAGCGGTCGTCTCTGTGAGCGCATAGACCGTCCGCGTGTCTATGTGCTCGCGCACAACCCGAGTATTCGAGGCGCGTGAGGAGTGATCTCCCACCCCGACGTCAGCCCCAGTCCTGGGCGGCGATGAGCAACGTGGCGAGTGGCTCGAGCGCGTCCATGAGCTCGTCGAGCTCTCCCGACTCGAGGATCTCGTAGGGCTTCGCCGCGAGATCGTCGGTGAGCGACTCGACCCGCTGCTTGACCGCCCGACCGCGTTCGCTCAGCCAGCCGTCGTCGCCGATCAAGCCGCGATCGCGCATTCCGTCAATCACCGCGCCGATCTGCGCGGCAGGAAGGTGGTGGATGCGACCGAACTTCTCCGCGGGCATGTCCATGCCGAGGGCCAAGAGAACATGCGCCTCGAGACGTCCGACACCCTCGATCATCAGCGCGGCGATGTGCCCGTCGCCGCGGTGCTCGCGCAGCAGCGAGGCTGCATGGAAGAGGCGAGCCACCAAGTCGTCGGGGATCGGGAGCGCGCGCAATCCGGCGTACATCGGCCGGCCCTCGATCGGCGCGCTGGTCGCGGCCTTCATCAACAATTCGGCGGCGCGGGCGAAGGCAGCAGATTCGACACGATCACCGAGGATCCGTCGGACCGCGGTGACGCAGCCCATCTGACGAGCGGCGATCGCCGTTTCGGGCGTGGTCGTGCGCCACACGCTCGGGATGTGGCGAGCGACTTCGCCGGGCGCGAAGTTGTAGAAGAGCGCGTCGACCACCTCCGCCGTGGCGAGGCCCAGTGGCGCCGCCCGCCCGGCGAAGTACGTGTCCCAGTAGTTCGTGAACCCGAGTGCGAACATCGCCTCGTTCGGTTCGTCGGCCGAGTAAGGGATCGCACCGATCGGCTCGACGAGTTCGAACATCCGGCGGGCGATCGAGTTCATCATCTCGACAATAACGGCGCGGGTCCTAAGACGGATGTACGAGCGCTTTCTCCGTATTTGGCGACACGAGTGTGACAAGCTGTCACGGATTCACAAGTAAATGCCACAACTCAACGCACGGTAGAGGCGCTCGGGCTGCCCTGGACGTACCTGGCACAACCGGCGGTGTCGGTCATCCATGACCAGCCGCGAAGGGAGCCCCCCATGCGAAGCCTCAGGCTTGTGCTGACCATCGGCGTTCTTGGAGTGATGGCTGGATCGGTCGCGTTGGCGGCCGACCTCGCAGCATCCCCGAGCGGCGCGCGTGACCACGCGGTTACGCCCGCTGAACCGGCCGCAAAGTCGTACGACAAGCTGCCGGTGTCATTCATCGAGAATCGCGGACAGACCGACCCGCGCGTGGCTTACTACGCGCAGGGCAACGGTTTCGGGTTCTACCTGACGCCGAGCGAGGTCATGCTGACGTTCGCGAATCGAAGCAAGTCGTCGACTCCCGCTGGTGTCGCGCTCGGCCTGCGCTTCCTCGGCGGGAATGCGAACGTGGAGCCGAAGGGCACCGACCGCGCCGCCGGCGTCATCAACGATCTTCGCGGCAGCGATCCGCAACAATGGAAGACCGGCATCGCGCAGTATGGAGACGTCGTGTACCCCGACCTGTGGCCGGGAATCGATGCGCAACTCAGCGAACGATCAGGCGTGTTGAAGTACGAGTTCCACGTACGTCCGGGTGCATCACCCTCCGACATTCAGCTCGCCTACGACGGTGCAGACTCTCTGACCCTCGATGCGTCCGGTGCATTGCAGATCGCAACCCCGATCGGCGTCCTCGACGACTCGATTCCAGTGTCGTACCAGCAGATCGGTGGCGTCCGTGTTCCGGTCACGAGTCGATATGTTCTCGGGACGGGGAAGGGCTTCGCGTTCGACATCGGGTCGTATCGACGCGATCAAGAGCTCATCATCGATCCGGGCGTGCAGTACGCCACCTTCCTCGGCGGCAACAGCGCAGAGACGCCGGGCGGAATCGTCGTCAACGCCGGTGGCAACGCATTCGTCGCCGGCACGACGCAGTCGCCCGACTTCCCGACGACCGCCGGAGCGTTCGATCGCACCGGTGCACCCCAAAACGTCAGTGACGTCTTCGTCACCAAGCTGAATCCCGCCGGAAATGGCCTCGTGTATTCGACGTTCGTGGGCGGCAGCGACCTGGAGACCGGCACCGGCATCGCCGTCGATGCCGCCGGTAACGCATATGTGACCGGCACCACGAAATCGTCGAACTTCCCGACGACCGCAGGGGCGTTCGATCGGACGCTCAACATTCCACCCAACTGCCCCAGGTGTGTCGTCGACAACACCGACAACTTCGTGTTCAAGTTGAACGCAGCTGGTTCGGCGTTGGCCTACTCGACGTACCTCGGGGGCACCGACATCGACAGCGCCCGAGGGATCGCCATCGACGGATCCGGCAATGCCTACGTCACCGGCGAAACGACGTCGGTGGACTACCCGACAACGGCTGCGGCGTTCAGCAGGACTGCCAAAGGCTCCAACGAAGTCGTGGTGACGAAGCTCAACCCGACCGGGTCCGCGCTGGTGTACTCGACGTTCATCGGCGGCACGGCTGCCGACGACGCCGATCGCGTCGCGGTCGACAGTGGTGGCAACGCGTACGTCCTCGGGTTCTCCGCGTCGACCGACTATCCCACGACAGCCGGCGCGTTCGACACGACACAGAATGGCGTGTTCGACGTCACGCTGACGAAGCTCAATCCGGCGGGATCCGCGCTCGTGTATTCCACCTTCCTCGGCGGCAGCGACTTCGACAGTGCCAGTGGCTTGGCGGTGGATGCTGCCGGCAGCGCGTACGTCGCGGGCGGAACTCCTTCGGCGGACTTCCCGACGACTGCCGGCGCCTACGACAGGACGCTCAACAACAACGACGGCTTCGTCACCAAGTTCAACCCCGCAGGTTCGGCACTCGTCTACTCGACCTTCCTCGGCGGGTCGGACTTCGACTCGATCAACGCGATCGTTCTCGACGCGTCCAACAATGCGTGGCTCGGTGGCGGTACGAGCTCTGTTGACTTCCCTGTGACACCGGATGCGACGGACGCGACGTTCAACGGCGGCGGCGATGCAACGATCGCCGAATTGAACGCGGCGGGCTCGGCGGTGCTGTTCGCTACGTACCTCGGCGGATCGAGCGGAGAGTCCGCGTCCGGCATCGGACGCGACGGGACGGGCAACATCTACGTGACCGGGCAGACGATGTCGCAAGACTTCCCGGCGACCGTCGGTGCATTCGATCGTGTGTGGAACGGCGATCCACAAATCTTCTGGGGCGACGGCTTCGTGTCGAAGATCGACCTCCAAGCAACGAGTTCGACGCCGACATCACCGCCGAGCGTTCCTACCGCGCCGGTCCTGGTCTCGCCATTCAACGGGTCGTCCGCCGAACAGCAGCCGATCACGTTCGACTGGAACGACGCGTCCAGCGCCGTCTCCTACACGCTGCAGATCGACGATTCCAGCGGCTTCACCGCGCCGCTCGTGCGCGAAATCAACGTGACGTCGTCGATGGCCGTCGCGTCTGGGCTGGCGACCACGACCCATTTCTGGCGAGTGCGTGGCATCAACTCGGCGGGCGTCGCCGGCCCGTGGTCTGCGGTACGCAGCTTCGTTCCGCAGGCGGCTCCTGCCCCCGCACAGCTGTCGACGATCGACCTCAACCCGTCGACCGTGGTCGGTGGTAACGCATCGTCCGGCACAGTGGTCATGGACTCGTCGGCAACCGACGGTGCGGTGGTCTCGCTGTCGAGCAGCAACCCGGCAGTCGCCAGCGTCCCCGCAACAACGACGGTCGCGCCGAACGGTTTCACCGGTACGTTCACGATCTCGACCTCCGCGGTGACGACCACCACGACGGTGACGATCACCGCGACGTACAACGGGGCAAGTCGCGCCGGAACACTGACGGTCACTCCGGCAGGCTCGACGACCACGACGTTGCAGAGCGTCATGATCAGCCCGTCGAGTGTCACCGGTGGCAACAACACGTCGGGAGTCGTATCGCTGTCCAGCGGTGCGCCTGCGGGCGGCGCCGTCGTCTCGCTGTCGAGCAGCAACCCGAGCCTCGCCAGCGTCCAAGCCAGCGTCACAGTTCCACAGGGAACGACGGCGGTCGGTTTCCCGGTCACCACTGCGACGGTCAGTGCCACGACGACGGTCACCATCACCGCGACGTACGCGGGTGTGTCGGTCAGCGCGACACTCACCCTCACTGCTTCGGCACCGCCTCCTCCGCCGCCGCAAACTGTCACGTTGACGGTCACGGCGACGGGCCGCAGCGGCGAGCGTGTGGTCTCATCGCCCACAGGGATCAGCGTGACGACAGGAACGACTGGATCAGCGTCGTTCGCGAGCGGCACGTCGATCACGTTGAGCGACGCAGGCGGTCGCGACGTCATCTGGTCCGGAGCCTGCTCGAGTGGCGGTAGCAAGACGAAGACGTGCACGTTCACGGCAAACGGAAACGCAACGGTGACCGCCAACGTGCAGTGAACGTCACGCCGACGTGTTGTGCTCGACGCTCGGATCTGGGCGCCACTGTTTTCGCTCACGTGGGGCGATGAACGAGCGTGGCGCCCAGATCGCTCCCGGCAGCTGACCGACGCAGCCGTGTGTGAGTCCAGTGCCTCAGACCGTGAGCACTGTTGAGAATTCGCTGGTGTTGTGGGATGGGTCGATCGCGATAGCCGCCACGTGATCACCGGCCACGAGTCCACTTACTGCTGCGCTGAACGACCCGGCGGCACTGGCCGTGGCGGATCCAACGAGCTTGTTGCCTTCGCCGCGGTTGCCGGTGTCCACCGCAGAGCGGTAGATCTCGACACGACATCCTGCACAGGCGCGGCCGCGCACTGCCGTGGTCGACGCAGACGTGAGGACGGGGTAGTTCAGGTTCTCGTTGGGACCGGTGTCGACATCCCCAGCGTCGTTCGGCGTGGGGCCGGCGGGCGCGAGATCGATGGCCAGGCCGCCGTTGTTCTTGAAGGTGTTGCCGGTGAACTCGTTGCGATCAGAGACATCGAAGTCGAGGAAGATCCCGCCCAAGGCGCTGTTGGCGAAGACGTTGTTGCGGACGATGAAGTCATGGCCCTGCATGTACATCGCGTACTTCGAGTTCGGGAGCGCCGTGCCGTTGCGCGCTATCCCGATGAGGTTGTTGGCGATGGTGTTGCCACCGGTGTAGCTGTGCTTGTGCCAGATCGGATATTCGGTTGCACCGCCGATGACGTTGTCGTGCACGAAGTTCTTCGCCACGTCGTCCTTGAACGTGACGCCGAAAAAGGTCTTTGTGTACGAGGTGACCTTGTCGCCTGTGAGGTTGGTCCCGATGAAGTTCCCGACTACCTCGTTGTTGCTCGTGGAGGTGCTGTGCGACAGATCGACACCGGTGTACGGATGGCCCGATAGGACGTTGCCCTCGTTGGCGCCAAGACCGCCGACGAGGTTGTTCGATGCACCGAACTGCAGGTCGATCCCGCTCTGGCGGTTCGGGAGCTTGGCGAGCCCGTTGGGCGTCAGCCCGAAGATGTTGTTCTGGATGACGTTGAAGTCACTGTTCTCGTGATCGATCCTGATGCCCGCGTATGGCGCCCCGTCGAAGACGTTGCGATCGGCGAGGGTCGGAGTGCCGAACACATTGTGATGCGACCCGGCTTCGAGGTGGATGCCGGTGCCGCCGGCGGCGGTCCCGCGAATCGAGGTGAACGTGGCCGCAGCGTTGGTCCCGACGAAGTTGCCGAGAATGTGGTTGTGGTTGGCCGTCGCCCCGTACAGCTGGATCTGGTCGAGCGCGTTGTACACCGAGAGCCCGCGAATCACGTTGTTGGGGGAGACGATGCGCATCGCATCGAATGTGCCGAGCGCCGTGCTGGTGCCGTTGCCGCGGACCTCGATCATGATGTGGGCATTGCTGGCGTGCGCCGCAGTGTTGGGTGTGGCGCCTGTCTGGGTGTAGCCGTCGATGGTCACTCCACCCGAGCTGTCGCTGATGTTGAGTTGACTCGCCAGCTGGATCGTGTGAACACCAGCGCCCGGAATGTTGAAGGCGATCGAATTCGGTCCAGTGATCCTGTTCGCCTCCTGCAACGCGGCGCGCAAACTGCAAGTACCTGCGCTGGTCGCGCAGACACCGTTGCCGATCGCGCTGTCGCTCGCGTCGCTCGTGGTGTTGACGACGAACTGCACGCCGGCGGCCGCGACAGCCGCGGGCGCGGCGACGGTGGTCGGGGCATTGGCCGTGGCAGCGACCAACTGCAGGTCGGACACATCGACACAGCCATCGCCGTTGACGTCGTTCCCCGTCGGGTCCGAACACGCCCCGCCGGCGACCCGGGCATCGGCCCACGCCATCGAGACGGTGGCCGCATCGGTGAAGGTGACGACGCCGTCGTCAGTCTCGTCCAGGCTGTCGGGAGCCTTTCCGGGCGGCAAGGCGGGGTCGGCGGTGGGATCGGTTTCCGGAAGGTCCGAGAGCTCGAAGTTCGGAGGTGGAGCGACGAGCTCCTGTGTTGAGCCATCCACGACCACTGACAACGCGGCGCCCTGCACCGCGACGTCGAGGCGGCGACCTTTCTTGTCGACGAACCGCAGGTCGTCGAAGCGAATGTCAAGTGCGCCGGCTGTGAGCGGCACCACTCTCAGCCTCACGTTCTGCAGCTGGCGCCGACCCTCTTTCTTGTTGTTGTGGTCGCCGGGGCAGTCGACCGCTTCGCACGTGTACACGGCAAAGCCGGCGCCCGTAGCGCTGTCGCCGACGACGGCCGT
Source organism: Ilumatobacteraceae bacterium (assembly GCA_036403055.1). GTDB lineage: Bacteria > Actinomycetota > Acidimicrobiia > Acidimicrobiales > Ilumatobacteraceae > JAENVT01. Next base: position 9,805 of record DASWRR010000546.1, read on the forward strand.
TTGCACGTTGACTTGTGGGGCGTCCTCGCCACCTGCGAACACGCCACCGAAGTCGGCCTTCGAGCGGTCGAAACTGGCGAACCCCTCGTACCCGCTGACCCGCGATGCACCTGCCAGTGTGAGGTTGATCGCAATGGCTTCACCGACGCGCGCCTGCGCCGGCGCGGCGATGTGAAGCGTCGCATTGGCAGCGGTCACGGCGGGCGAGGACCCAAACACAGAGGCCCCGCTGACCAGCACGACGGACATGACAACCTTGGACACGCGTGTGTTCACCGGCTACTCCTCCACTCCCGCCTACACTTACCCAGCGAGCGGACAACTAATCACTCGATCGGGTCAAAGGGCCGGTTCTGGAGTGAACTGCGACTCGCCTCGCTCGCGGCGTCCAGTCCCACCTCCGGTCCATAGGCAGCTACGAGCCCCGCGCGCAAACGCACGCCCTCGTTCTCTACGAACCGATCGAACATCACATGTACGTAGAGCATCTCAGGCCGCACAAGTGTGACAGCGGCTCACAAATTGATGAAGCGCGACGATCAGTCGTCCTCGCCCAGCACGCCAGTCCTCGATCCTGATCACGGCCCGTCGACGATCCGGCTGCCAACGCACGTGCGTCTAGTA
>DASWRR010000547.1:0-8538 GCA_036403055.1 Ilumatobacteraceae bacterium
GCGCATCGTCTAAAATCGCCACAACATGAATCGGCGAGCAATGTCCCAATCCTTGCCGATCGCGCTCGCTATGGCTGCGCTCGTGTTGTCGTCGTGTTCGCAAAATCGTTCGTCCGCGTCTGCCGAGACGATCCCGCCGCCGATCACACTGTCCGGTCTGCCCGCGCCGACCTCCGCCGAGCCGCCGACGACGCCGGTCACGACGGAGGCGCCGACGACGACCGAGGCACCCACGACCACGGAAGCCCCGACGACCACCGAAGCACCCACCACCACCGAAGCACCGACCACGACGACGACGCCGGTTCCGTCCAACGTCGAGATCGCCGGCCCCGCCGCACAGCCGATGGAAGCGGTCGGTGGCCACAGCGGTCCGGCAACAGCGGTCGTGCAAGATCGCCTGTTGCAACTCGGGTTCTGGAACTCCGGCGCCGACGGTCAATACGGCTTCTCGACGACGCAGGCGGTGATGGCGTTCCAGAAGTACATCGGCCTTCCGCCGACCGGTTCCGTCAATCAGACGACCGCCGACTACCTGACGAACTTCGGCGAACGGGCGCACGCGTCGGCCGACACCGGCACGCTCGTCGAAGTGGACAAGGCCAAGCAGCTGCTGTTCATCGTGCAAGACGGCAAGACCGTGTGGACGTTCAACACCTCGACCGGCAGCGGCATCGCCTACGAGGCGATCAACAAGAACGACCCGACCAAGCTCGAGACCGGTGATGCGGTCACACCAGAAGGTCTGTTCCACACGACCCGCGAGCGACCTGAGGGCTGGTGGGAAGGCGATCTCGGCAAGATCTACCGGCCGAAGTACTTCCACGGCGGTGTTGCAGTGCACGGCATGACGAGCGTCCCGAACCATCCGGCCTCACACGGCTGCGTCCGCCTCAGCACGCAGGCGATGGACTTCATCTGGGATCAGAACCTCATGCCGCTGCACATCACGGTGTGGGTGCACAGCTGACGATTCGTCAACCGACCAGATCGCGAAGATGCCGGTCGAGCTCGACGCTCGACTCGGGCAGTTCGTCGGTCCACACCGCGATGTTGGCCGAGCGCGTGATCGGCGCACTCTGCAAAGCGTCGATCAGGACGGCGGTCCAATGCCGAGTCGAGTCCGAGTTGCTCGCGAGGACGATCATCCGACCGCGGTGACGGACGACGGTCTCGCCGAAGTGGAACACGTCGCCGATCACCCCCGCGGTCGTGATCATCACCGCATCGCGTTCGAACGGCGCAAGGTCATCGGTGTCGGCGTCGATCACGACGAAGCAGTACGCCTCACGCGGGGCGATGTCGAACGCACGACAGTGCTGGTAGATCTCCTTCAAGCGAAGGCGGAGCACCGTCGGTGTCGCGAGTCCCGTGACTGCATCGATGCATGCGCCGGAGTGTGCGCCGTGCACGTACCGCTCCGCCCAACCTTCGGCGACCGCGGTGATCGATGCGGGTGAACGAAGTTCGTTGCGGTTCGCCCGGCTGACCATCAGCTGCAGCTCGCAGATCCAGGTGTTCAGCTGCTCGAGTGGCCATCCGAGGTTGCCGACGCTGTTGCCCATCCGGCGAAGCGCGCCACGTAGTCCGTTGCGTCGCTGTTCAAGTGCCTCGAGGACGTCAGCCGCAGCGTCGAGGACGCTCAGGTCGAGTGATTGCCCGGCGTCGACCTGGATGATCGCCAGCCAGCGATCGAGAATCTCCTGCTGTCGTGTACCGGTGCCGACTTGGTATCCGCCAGAACTGCGCATGAACCCCTATCGGCATGATTGCGAGCGGGCTTGAGTGCGCGATTTTCAGTCAACAGCGCGGCGGATGCGGAGTTTGCGATCGTTTGCCGTGAAGCAACGCCCGGTTTCGAGGTCGAAGCGCCAGCCGTGGAGCGTGCACACCAGCTCACCGTCTTCGATCTCGCCGAACACGCTGAGGTCGGCCTGTCGATGAGGGCACAACCGCTCCATGATGTAGTCACCGATGCGCACCTCCTCGCCGGCGAGATCGCTGCGCAGCGGATCGAGCCGCTGGCGCGCTGCAGCCTCGGCGCGTCGCATCCGTTCAGGTGACAGCGACTTGAAGAAGTTGTAGAGGTATTCGTTGAAAGCGCCCGACCGCCAGGCGCGGAACCGGCAGGAGAGGAACAGGGCGTTGCTCCAGTCGATTGCCCGTTCGGCCACGATCGTTTCGACGAGCTCGCGCTGGATCTCGAACTTGAACGCGTAGTCCTCGCCGTCGTAGCCGCGCACTTCGCCGTTCGGGAAGTCGATCAGCACATCGAGATCGCCGGCGCGCACGAGACAGCAGTCGCCGATGCCGGTGCGCAGCGCTGGTGCCATCGCGAGCAACGGCTCCCACCACTCCTTCAGCGTGGCCAACAGGTCGGTGGTCGCCGTCTTCCAACGCGCGTGCATCTCGTCGAGCCACGGCATCCAGTCGGACTGGTACTGGCGGAGGTACGCCGCTTTGTGGTCGAAGATCGCGTCCACCTCGGCATCGTTGGTGGGGTGCGTGACGGTGATCGCATCGGGCGTCACCTCGATCTCCGTGCCAGGGATCGCGAGGATGCCACAGTGTCCGGCGGCAGCGAGTTGGCGCATGAAGCTCGGCTGATCGCGGAAGATGCTCAGCTCGTCGCCGGTGATGACGTTGAGCCCGAACAGCTGCGGGTCGAGGAACGCCGGCGGTCCGGCGCTCGGCACCACTGCACGCGCGCCGACGGCTTCGACGTACCGCATCGCGCGGCGAAACTGGCTGTTGACCTTGGCGTCGACGAGCTCGCGCATCCGCTCGGGCGGCTCGTCGTAGACCATCGGATACCAGATGGCACCGCTGTACTGCAGCCAGTGCAGATCGACCGGTCCATGTGCCCGCAGCGCGTCGAGGTCGTCCGTGCGGCAATCGTTCTGATTCACCAGTCGACCGGTTCCGTCGCTCACGACGAGCGCTGAGTCACCACCGGGTCCGTCCGTGATGCTCGTCTCGACGTGGATCGCGATGCGCAGATCGCGGCCCAGCGCCATCTCCTCACCGTCGACGGTGCGAACGATGTTGGCGAAACCGAGATCACGGATCCTGCGTTCGAGCTCGTGCGTCGGATATCCGGGGATCAACACGGTCGTTGCACGGCCGACGTGGTTCGCCAGCCAGGGCTCGTCCAGATGATCGGCGTGCAGGTGCGAGATGTACAGGTACGACGGATGCTCGATCCGTTCCATCAGGTCGTCGGAGAGTTGATCGTTGCGCGGGAACACGAACCAGGAACCGAGGAACGCAGGAAGGAACCACGGATCGCACAGGATCGACCCGTCGGCGGTGTCGATCAGGATGCCGGCATGACCGACCGATGTCGCGCGCATTCGAGTCGAGGCTAGTGAACTGTGTGCGGGACCGCGCTGCGTCCGTCCGCCGCGCCGTCGAGTTGGCCGGGGTCAGGCGACCGGCGGATCGGTGAACTGCTGGCCGGCGCGCGACACGTGCTCCGTCCACGTCATGCCGTCCCAGTACCGCAGTTCGAACCGGCCGGCCGGGTCGGCGTACCACCCTGCGGGAACCGCAGGTGCCGGCGCCGGATCGGGGCTGCGCGGCGCCGTCGGCGTCGAGGCGGCGGCGACGTTCGACACCGGCTCGTACGTGGGTGTCGCCGACGGCTGATATGCGGTCGTGCCGATGCTCGGCTGCACACCAGTCGGCTCGGGTGTTGCGTTGGACGATGTCGCTGCCGGCTCCGGCGCGATCGCCCAGCCCGACGGCTCGTTGACGGCTTCTTGCTGTGTCTCTCGGTGGGTCTCTTGCTGTGTCTCTTGCTGTGTCTCGGCCGCCGGCTCGTACGAGCTCGACGAACGCTCCGGTTCGGAGGCCGCGGCAACCTGTGGTTCTGCGACTTCTTCCATCGGGATCGCGACGATCTCGGTCATCTCGGCCGACTGCGTCGACTGGGTTGACTCGTCCGCTGCGCCCTTGTCGCGCGTCACGAACGCAGTGACATCGCCGCCGGTTGGGACGATGGCGACGACCGACCAGCCTTCGGCAGCCTTCGCCGTGAGCTTGGTGGCGAGAGCCGACGGGTCGTAGGAGGACGCGCTGATCGATTCGAATTCCTGCATGGACCGAGAGCGTAGTGTCCCCGGCGGCTGTTGCGATCCACCATCGGTGAGAGGTTGGTGATGACTTTTCGAGGGTTTCGTCAACTCGGCAGCACGAGTGTGTGCACGTCGGTGTCGGCCGGGGCGCCGTCGTACACGAGGGCGCCGTCGCGAAGTGCCAACAGTCGACCGACCTGTTGCACGAAGCTCAGTTCATGCGTCGCGATCACCAATGTCGCGCCCCGACGCGATGCGCCATCGAACATGCGGAGCAGCGCCTGTTTACCGGGCTCGTCGAGTCCGACGAACGGCTCGTCGACGAGCATGATCTTGAACGGCCTGATGAAGGCCAACGTGATCGCGGCCTTCTGACGCAGCCCGCGGCTGAACGTCGTCGGGATGTCGTCGCGACGTGGCGTCAGCCCGATCTGCTCCAGCAGTTCCTCGGCGCGTCCCTCCCAGTTGTCGACACCGTGCAGGCGAGCGACGAACTCGAGGTGCTCCCACAACGAGAGGTCGTCGTAGAACGTGGGCGTGTCGCTGAGCCACGAGAGCAGCCGGCGCGCCTCCTGACTACCGGCAACGTGCCGCCCGATCTTGACCGTGCCGTCGGTGGGGTCGAGGAGTCCGGCAGCCATCTTCATCAACGTCGTCTTGCCGCTGCCGTTGTGACCCACGAGCGCAACCTTCGCCCCGGAGTCGACATCGAGCGTCAGCGGTTCGAGGGCGGGTCGTTCGCCATAGGTCTTGGACAGTTGGCGAATCGCCAGTTCGGTCATGCCGTGTTGCTCCGCTGTTGATTGGTGTAGGACTGGCCGTCGGACATGAACTGGCGGAACTTGCGCTTCCACGCATCGCGCCGCCGGACCCAGTAGCTGACGAGCAGCGCGAGCAGGATCGCGCCGACCGCACCGCGAATTGCAGCGCCCGTCGTCGACGTCCCCAACTGTTCGGCATGACGAACGATGAGAACAGTTGCTGCCGCCATCGCGCTGATGAGGATCGGAAGGCCGATGCGCATCGCGCTGGAGATGCCGGCCATCTCCGGCGGGACGAACGCCTGTGTCGTGTTGCTCGTCGGGTCCGGAGCGTCGCGGACGATGCTGACGACACCGCCACCCGCGCCGGCGAGGACCGTCGGCAGCGCGAGGATCGCCGCGGGGACGATCGCCTTCGACGTGCCGAGTACCGCGACAGCGGCGGCCGCCGCAATGACGGCGAACGGCACGAGCGCGACCGCCGGCGCAACGAGGTGCCGCACGAGGAGCTCGCCGCGCTCGATCGGAAGACTGTCGGCTCGATCGGGCTGATCGATCTCCTGTGACAGCGGCTCCATGACCTCGAGGCCCAAGAGGAACAGCATGAACGCGGTGCCGATCAGCGCCGGCGTGGTGCCGCGCAGCACCATTGCTTGCAGCACGCCTGCCAACGCAGCGAACACCGTCATCCGCACCAGTCGCGTCAGCGGAAATCGGGCGATGCTGGCGATCCCACGTCGAGGGATCGGGAACCCGATCCACCTCGGCACCCTGAGCCACGGCTTCCCACGGGTCTGTTCCTGGTTCAGTTGCCGGCGCAACAAGATGATGGTGCGCAGATCTTGCATCGTGACGGCGAATCGCAACTGGGCGACGAGACTGCTGCGACGGGCGAGCGCGTCGAGCGATGTCTGTTGCAACATCGCGATGCCGACGAACAGCGCGAGCGCCGCGACGAGCGGCATCGACAGATCGATGGGGTGTTGCCGCCAGCCCCACATCGCCAGACTTCCTGCGGTGTCTGCGGGACCGGGGATGTGCCACGCCAGTGCTGCGGTCTGCCAGCCGACGATCACGAGCCCCAAGGTCGTCGCGATCCACAATGGCAACCGGATCGCGTGGGCGATCAACGCGGTGCCGGCCCACAACAACGCGGTTGCGATGCCGAACGCTGCGCCGCTCGCCGCCCATGCCGCGGGCGTGCCGGGAAGTCGCCGCCCGGCGAGTTGGCCGACGATCGCCCCCGACGCTGCTCCCATCGATGCCGCGCTGCGGGCCCGTTGCGTGACCGGCCGGAGCAGGGCTCGCATTCGATCGACCGGTGACAGCATCACGTACGCGACGTCAGGAGCTTCCAGCGCCAACGGGCCGCCCTGCGCGCCACTTCGCAACGCGGCGAGAAACGCGAGTGCGGTGATGAGGCCGATCAGCGCCGGCCCGTTCCGTGCCACGTCGGCGATCCCCTGCGGCGAGATGTCCGCATCACTGATCGAGCTGCTGATCCACAGCACGGTGCCCCCACCGAAGAGTGCGACCAGGTACACGCGATACGCCGCATCGAACCACTCGATGTCACCGAGGCGGCGGCGCTTGCGGCGCTTGCGCAAGTCGTAGAGGACGTCGAGGGAGTTGTCAGTCACCGACGGCGGCCGCTCGATGTGGGTCAGCTGACCAACCGGACCAGCTGGCGACGTACAACCGCGGCACCCGAAGCCCGGCATGTTCCATCGCAAGCACGTTCATGCATGCGCTGACGCCGGAGCCGCAGTATGCGACCACGTCGTGCGCTTCGTCGACGCCGATCTCTGCGTAGTGCCGGCGGAGCGCGTCTGGCGACAACGGCGTCGCAGTGTCGTCGAGCACATCGGACCACGGCGCGCTGCGCGCTCCGGGGATGTGCCCTGGTCGCTTGTCGATCTGCACGACCTCGCCGACGAATCGCTCGTGCGATCGAGCGTCGATCGCTGCACCGCCCGCTGTGATGATTCGCTCCACATCGTTCGCGTCGGCCAACCGATCTGCCGGCCACTCGACGGGCCGGAACTGCACTTCGTCCGGCCGGCGAGCCGGGCCGGTCTCGACCGTGCCGGGCCACGCGCCGAGGCCGCCGACGAGCACCGCTGCATCGCAACCGAGCATCCTCAACATCACCGCGAGCCGGCCGGCCGTCAGTCCGCCGGTGTCGTCGTACGCAACAACGACGGTGTCGTTGGAGATCCCGAGCGATCCCATCGAAGCGGCGAACGCATCCGGTGTCGGGAACGGATGGCGGCCTTCGGTGTCGGGTCGGCCTTCGCCGGCAAGTTGGTGCTCGAGGTCGACCCACACTGCACCGGGTATGTGACCCGCCTCGAAGGCAGCTCTGCCGTCGCGACCGTCGAGGTACCAACGAACGTCGGCGACGACCGCGTTCGGATGCTCGCGGATGAAGTCGGCGTCGACGAACGGTTGGATCACTGGACGTCTCGTTCGGCGAGCGACGCGGCTTCGGCGAGAACATCGCGAAGTGGCCGGCCGAGTGCTGTCGCCGCCGCCGCTGCATCGTCGTACTCGACCTTGACGCGGCCGAGGGCAACCTTCGCGCGCACGACGTGGCCATCGATGACGACACGGCGCTCGCTGCGGTGTTGCGGCCAGCGTCGCAGCTCCGTGCCGCGCAGCCCGAGGGAGCCGGTTTCGCGAAGCAGCAACGAGCCGATCAGCGTCGCGGCAGACGGATCACACAACGCATGGACGGTGTGCGCCGGCCGGCCCTTCTTCATCACGATCGGTGTCGCCCACGCGTCGTGCGCACCGGCCGCGATCAACGCCGCGATGGTGTGCGCGATGACTTCCCCGGTGGCGTCGTCGACGTTGGTCTCGAGCAACTGAACGGGTTGGCCCGGCTCGGGGAGATCGGTCGGCGCGATCGCGTCACCGATGACGACTTGAACGACGTTCGGGCGGCCAGCGATGTCGGCGGTCCCGGCTCCATAACCGACCGAAGTGACGTTGATCGGCGGCATCGGACCGAACTCGTCGGCGAGCGCGCACATCAACGCGACGCCGGTAGGGGTGGCGAGCTCCTTGCGATCGTCGATCCCACGGCTCGGCGCGTTGCGGCGGGCGAGCAGTTCGGTGACTGCGGGCGCCGGGTTCGGCAACTGCCCGTGCGCGGCCAGCACCGTCCCCTCGCCGACAGTGATCGAACTGCACACGATGCGGTCGATGTCGAGCGCCTCGAGTGCCGCGCAGGCGCCGACGATGTCGACGATCGCGTCGACCGATCCGACTTCGTGGAACTCGACCTCCTCGGCCGGCATCCGATGCATCGCTCCTTCGACGTCGGCGAGCATCGCGAACGTGCGCTGGGCCCGATCGCGGACACGCTCGGGGAGATCGGCAGCATCGATCAGATCTCGGATGGCCCGGTAACCGCGATGGTGATGGTGACCATCGTGACGGTCGTGATGATCCTCTTCGTGATCGTGGTCGTCGACCACGACGTGTGCCTGTGTTGCGGCGATCCCGCAGCGCATCACATCCTCGAAGGTCAACGCGTAGCCGTCGACATCGAGTTGCCCGACGATCTCGGCGATCGCAACTTTGTCCGCGCCGGCGTCGACCAACGCGGCCATCGTCATGTCCCCGGCGGTTCCGGCGAAGCAGTGGAACCACGCGGTCCGAGTCACTGCATCATTCTGGCGATCGCGCACGCTGCT